>URWS01000240.1 GCA_900551605.1 uncultured Collinsella sp.
AAGTCATCGGGGGAGAGCGTATGGACGAACTCGTCGAACTTCTCGAACTCCTGCTCGTCGTCAACTTCCTCGGCATGGGCAGAAACGGTGCCCAGGCGATTCATGATGTCATCCTCCACAAACATGGGGGCATTGCTGCGCACGGCAAGGGCAATGGCATCACTGGGACGGGCGTCGATCTTGCGCTCGTCACCATCGGCCAGTACGACGATCGTCGCGTAGAACACCGGCGGCTCGGCGCGAACGATCTCGATGCGCTCGAGCTTGGCGCCCAGGGCACTAACAGTATCGAGCAGCAGGTCATGGGTAATCGGGCGCTCGGCGCGGCCGCTATCGATGCCACGGCTAATGGCAGCAGCCTCAAACGAACCAGTCTGAATGGAAAGGGAACGCAACGGCGCGGGCGAGTCCGATTTGCTGCAGCGCTCGCGAAGCACGATAAGCGATGGCACGGGACCGGCGGCCATGACGATGGTCTCTATGTCGACACGAACCATGGAACACCTCCGGTACGTAGCGGTTAACACACGGCAGGGTCGCCGCATTGAATAGCTATACTACCCAATCTTTCGCACAGCACACAAAACCAAAATGAGATTTATCACAGACAAGAAAAAAGCCCCGAGGCAACGCCCCAGGGCTCTTCACAGTTTTGATGGTGGACCTGACAAGATTCGAACTTGTGACCTCCCGGTTATCAGCCGGACGCTCTAACCAACTGAGCTACAGGTCCATCATGGTGGAGGTTAGGGGGATCGAACCCCTGACCTCAGGCTTGCAAAGCCCGCGCTCTCCCAGCTGAGCTAAACCCCCACGGAGACAGTAATAAACACCCCAGCGGCGACTCGGCTCTCGCTGGGGTGTTTATTGCGAAAGAAAGTGGTGGACCTGACAAGATTCGAACTTGTGACCTCCCGGTTATCAGCCGGACGCTCTAACCAACTGAGCTACAGGTCCATCGCGCAAGGGATATATTAGACGAGTCGTTACGCGCGCGTCAACAACTTTTTTGAAAATCTTTGGGAGGGATGGTCGCTGGGCTGGCGAGATGGTTTTGGTTTGCTGCTCGGACAGTCCTGCGCAAGACGAAGGCCACATTAAGTGGCCTTCTTTGCGTGCGGAACTCGCGACAAACCAAAACCATCTCGCCAGCCCAGCGACCATGGGGTCCCAAGGTTTTCAAAAAAGCGGTCGGCGCGCAGTGCGCCGACCGCCGATATATGGGGTCTGATAATTTTTGCCAGCTAGGGCCTCTTACTCGTCTAGGAGATCTTCTGGCATGTCGTTGCCGTCGCCTAGATCGACAGGGGTTTCTTCGGGGGCAGAGCCGTCTTCTGTGGCTTCGCCTTCGGGCTTCTCTTTGGCGGCTGTCATGCGGGCGACAGCGCAGATGCGGTCGTTGTCGTCGACGGTCATCATCTTGACGCCCTGGGTGGCGCGGCCAGTCTGGCTGATCTCGTCGGTCTTGACGCGAATGACCGTCGCGCCCTCCGTCACGATGAATAGCTCGTGCTGCGGGCCCACCGTCTTCATGGCCGCGAGGTTACCCTTACGCTCGGTCATTTGGATGGTGTAGACGCCCTGGCCGCCGCGATTCTGCTCCGGGTAGTCCGCGACCGGTGTGCGCTTGCCGTAGCCGCGCTCGGTGATGACAAACAGATCGCCGTTGCCGTTAGTGACTTCCATGCCCAGAACGCTCACGCCGTCCTTCATGCCGATACCGCGAACGCCGCTGGTATCGCGGCCGGTAGCGCGCACCTGCTCCTCGGAGAACATGATTGCCTTGCCCGCGGTGGTGGCCAGGATAATCTTGTCGCCCTCGCGTACGCGGCGCACGTTCAGCAGCGCGTCGTCGTCACGCAGGTTGATAGCGATCAGGCCGTCGCGACGGCTGCGGTCATATGCGCTCATCACGGTCTTCTTGACCATGCCGCTCTTGGTGGCAAACATCAGGTACTCGTCGGCCGGGAACTCGCGGCAGCTGATGACGCTCGCGATCTTCTCGCCCTCCTCGAAGGGCAGCAGGTTGACGATCGCGGTACCGCGCGCCTGGCGCGTACCCACCGGCAGCTCGTGCACCTTCAGGCGATAGACCTTGCCCTTGCTCGAGAAGAACAGCACGTACTCGTGCGTGGACGCGATGAACATCTCATCAATAACGTCGTCCTCTTTGAGGTTGACGCCCGACACGCCCTTGCCACCGCGCTTCTGGGCACGATAGGCGGCCACCGGAATGCGCTTGACATAGCCGGTGTGGGTGATGGTCACGACCATATCCTCGTCGGCGATGAGGTCCTCGACATCCAGGTCCTTCTCGACATGGCTGATCTCGGTGCGGCGCTTGTCGCCAAACTTCTTGGAGATCTCGCGCATCTCTTCCTTGATGACGCCCAGGATCTTCTCCTCGTGCGCCAGCAGGTCCTCGTAGTAGGCGATGGCGCGGCGCAGGCCGTCCAGCTCTTCCTGAATTTTGTCGCGCTCCAGGCCGGTCAGGCGGCGCAGCTTCATCTCGAGGATGGCCGTGGTCTGCTCGGGCGTAAAGCCAAAGCGCTCGATCAAGCGGCTGCTGGCCTCGGAGTCGGTCTGCGAGGAGCGGATGATGCTAATGACTTCGTCGATATGGTCGAGAGCCATCAAGTAGCCCTCAAGGATATGCGCGCGGGCCTGGGCCTTCTTAAGGTCGAAGCGGGTGCGGCGAGTGACGACGTCGACCTGGTGGTCGATGTAGTGCTGCAGCATCTCGCGCAGGCTCAGGCATTTGGGAACGCCGTTGACGAGCGCCAGGTTGTTGGCGCCGAAGGTCGTCTGCAGCGAGGTGTACTTATACAGATTGTTGAGCACGACCTGCGGAATGACGCCCTTCTTGAGCTCGATGACCAGACGGATGCCCTTCTGGTTGGACTCATCGCGCATATCCGAGATGCCCTCGATGCGTTTATCGTTGACGAGCTGGGCGATCTTCTCCTGCAGGGTGCCCTTGTTGACCATGTAGGGAATCTCGGTAAAGACCAGGCGGCTGCGGCCGGTCTTGGTGGACTCCACATGTGCCTTGGCACGCACGGTAATGGAGCCGCGGCCGGTCTCGTAGCTCTGCTTAATGCCGGCGCTGCCCATGATGATGGCGCCGGTGGGGAAGTCCGGACCGGGCATGATCTGCATGAGCTCGTCGACGGTGGCGTCGGGGTTGTCGATCAGGTAGCAGGTGGCCTCGATCGCCTCGGTGAGGTTATGCGGGGCGATGTTGGTGCTGTCTCTTATACACATCTCCGAGCCCACGAGACTAAGGCGAATCT
>URWS01000241.1 GCA_900551605.1 uncultured Collinsella sp.
GACGACATACCCTCCGCGCCCTCGATAATCACCTGGGGATCGGGACGGGTCACATCGATCATCATGTCGATACGGTCGGCCAAAGGACCGCGCAGCTTTGCCCGATAGCGCTCGACCATCGATGCCGAGCAGCGGCACGGCACCTCGCGGTCGCCCAAAAAGCCGCAGGGGCAGGGATTGCTCGCAGCGAGCAGCTGAAAGCGCGACGGGAAGGTAAAGGCCCCGTCGACGCGTACGATCCTCACATAGCCGCGTTCGATGGGCTGACGCAGCGTCTGCAGCACACCCGTGGGAAACTCGGCAAGTTCGTCCAAAAAGAGCACGCCGCCATGAGCCAGGCTGATCTCTCCCGGGTGCACCGGGCGCCCGCCGCCGATAAGGCCTGCGGTCGAAATACTGTGGTGGGGACTGCGGAAGGGCCGGTGACCCGCCAACAAGCCATCAATGTTCTCACCCAAAACCGAATGGATGCACAGCGCCTCCTGTTGATCCTCAACGGAAAGCTCAGGCAGGATGCCGGTCATACGGCGCGCAAGCATCGTCTTGCCCGATCCCGGGGACCCGATCATAAGTAAACCGAGCTCACCCGCTGCCGCCAGTGCCATGCCGCGTTTGGCAACTTCCTGCCCCAGTACGTCGGCATAGTCGAGCTCGGGCTCAAAGGTCGCCTCAACGCCCTCAGAATCCAAGTAGTGTCGCGCGGCATCGCCCATACCATGAGCAAGCTGAGACAAATGATCGATGAATCCGCAATCCACGCCCGCGAGCGGCACATGCTGGTCTGATCTACCGGCGATAAAAGACAGCCCCATGTCGCGAGCCAGCAGCTGAAACGCCACCTCGCCCTTGACGGGAAGCACCGTGCCGTCCAGACCGAGCTCGCCGGCAATGAGGCAGCGGTCGAGGTTGTCGCGGGGAATCTGGCCATCGGCCGCCAACACCGCGATGGCGATGGGCAGATCAAAGCCGCTACCGGTCTTGCGAATATCGCCGGGCGCCAGATTGACCGTAATGCCCGAGCGCGGGATCTCGAACCCGGCGGAGCGCATCGCACAGCGAATACGACCGCGTGACTCCATCACCTCCATACTCGGAATGCCGAGCATCTGAATGCCCGGAACGCCGCCGGCAAGCGAGACCTCGACCGTGACGTGAATCGCCTCGACGCCGCGGATGCAGGCCGCGTGAACGGCAAACGTCTCGAACGCCATCACGACACCTGCCAATCGAACGCGTTGTACTGATGCTCGATCTCGGCGATATGCCCGCCGCGAATGGTGACACCCACGGCATCGAAGCGAATCGCCTTGAGCGGATAATGCTCCATGAGATAGCAACTTGCGATGCGGCGGTAGCGGCGTTGCTTTTGGGCGTCCACGGCCTCCTCGGGAAAGACCCGCGTGTTGCAATCCAGCGCGACGCGTCTGGTCTTGACCTCGGCCATCACTACGACATCGTCGAGCTCATCGAGCAGCACCAGATCGGCCTCGCCCTCGGTGCAACGATAACCCTGCTCCAGCAAGGTGTAGCCGCGCTCGTTAAAGTAGTCGATGGTGATCAGCTCGCCCAGCATACCCAGCTCGCGGGGACTGAGTCCCTTGATAAACTCGGGCGTCATCGCCCCGCTGTCGAGCTCGCCGTTTTCCCAACGCTCCTTGAGCTGCTGCGTCTTGCTCTTTTTGCTTGCGGCACTCATGGGGTCTCCTTTCCCGCACACTGCATTGCCCCGATGATGAGGGCACCTTTCATGCGGGTAAGTACCGGAAGCTAACCAAAAGCTGACCAAATGCCGACAAAAAACGGGCCGTACGCAGCAATGTTGTTGCATACGGCCCGCTACCAGCGGGTTTATAAAACCCCAGAGGTCCCTGTCTTCACAATTGACCTAGAAAAGGCGCTCAGTCTGCAGAAAGTTTCCGCAAAAGCTCACGCGGTGCAGAGGACAAAGTCCATGTTTGCGAATGGCCTCGATGTGCTCGGGGCTTGCATAGCCCTTCGACTCGGCCAGATGGTACTCGGGATACTCGGCGTCGTACTCGACCATCATCTCGTCACGCGTGACCTTGGCCATGATGGACGCCGCGGCGATACAGGCGATTTTGGCATCGCCTTTCACCACGTCGCGCTCGTTGGGAACGGCGCCCAGGGGGTTGCCATCCATGAGGACGCAGTCGGGTTCAAGTCCCGTATCGGCCACGGCGCCCGCAACGGCGGTACGGATAGCACGGGCCATGCCCATCTCATCGATATCCTTCGGCGCGATATGGCAAAAACCAATCGCCGTCGCCACCTCGGCAATCTTCACCGAGAGCAACTCGCGGCGCGCGGGCGTGAGCTTTTTGGAATCGTTGATACCCCAGACGCGCGGCTCCATAGGAAGACAGACGGCGCACACCGTCAAAGGACCGGCCACCGATCCGCGACCCACCTCGTCGACACCAACGACCACCCCATCGCCGCCAAGCTCATGCATAAGCTCGTACATGTCATTGACGCGCTCGCGCTCGGCAAGCTCTTTGGCATGGCGTTTGAGGGCGCGTTCACAAGCCTTGATCACCTGCTGGCGCGGGTCCTCGCGATAATGCTCCACGAGGGCGGGAATCTCCTCAAACGTAGCGCTCGCTAGCTCGCCGGCAACTTGCGATGCCGAAACCGAGCTCGTCATGTTGGCCATACCAGGCCCTCCTTGCATGCAAATCAGATAAAAAGAAGGGCCACCCGAAGGTGACCCTTGCGTCCAAACGAGTGGACAGACGCTGCGATCTTCTTAGCGCTTCTCGGGGATGCGAGCAGCCTTGCCCACCTTGTCGCGGAGGTAGTACAGCTTGGCGCGACGAACGCGACCATGACGAACGACCTCGAGCTTGGCGATCTTGGGGCTGTGAAGCGGGAAGGTACGCTCAACACCGACACCGAAGGACATCTTGCGGACGGTGAAGGTCTCGCGGGCACCGGCGCCGGCCATGCGGATGACGTCGCCCTGGAAGACCTGGATGCGCTCACGGTCGCCTTCCTTAATGCGGTAGTGAACCTTGACGTTGTCGGCGACGCGAACCTGAGGAATGTCCTCGCGGATCTGCTGACGCTCGATTGCGCGGATGTAATCCATGTGCAATTCCTTACTCTTCTAGAGGTGCCGTACCACCTTAGCCGGCACGTAGTTGAACAAACGTATTTGAGTATACACGCGCGGGTTTCTGCTGCAAGAACAATTTTTTACGCAGACAAAAAGACAAAACCCGCACATGATAACCGCCCGCCTCACGAATGAGGCGGGCGGCATGAAGG
>URWS01000242.1 GCA_900551605.1 uncultured Collinsella sp.
GACCCAGCCGGCAACGGTGACGGTCTGACCACCGAGCGACTCGGCATCGGCATAGAGCTGCGCGATTTTGGTGCGGTTCACGTATCCTCCCATGATGGTTGAATGACAGTTATCCATACAATTCGATATTCTAGCAGCTCGTCTCATTTGGGCTATACGGATAAGGCATTGGCGCGGTGGTTTTCAAACGAAAAACGCCCACGGCCAGATGGTCGCGGGCGCTTGGACGTGTTGCCTTTTGACTGTGCAGCGCAGGGCTCGACTACTTGGTCTTAGCCACCAGCAGCGGGTCGCCGAGCTTGACGAGCGGGTTGCCGCCAAGAAGCGTGCCGGACTCGCCGACGTGGTCGATGCTCTTGAGGCGGTCGAGCTCAGAGATGATGACGGTCACGATGTCCTCGTAGCCGGCGGCCTTGATGGCGTCGCGGTCAAAGCTGATGAGCGGCTGGCCGGCCTTGACCGTGTCACCCATCTCGACAAAGCGGGCAAAGCCCTTGCCGTTCATTTGCACGGTGCCCAGGCCAACGTGGATAAACACGCGCAGGCCGTCCTCGGTAATCATGCCGATGGAGTGGTTGGTGACGGTGGTGGCGCCGATGCGGCCGTTGGCGGGGGCATAAATGGTGTCGGTAATGGGCTCGATGCCGTAGCCCTGGCCGAGCATGCCCGAGGCGATGGTCTCGTCGGGAATCTCATCCAGATTGACGAGCACGCCGTTGACGGGGGCGTAGATGACGCCTTCGCGGGTGGCGAAGCTTGCTGCGGGCGGAACGGACGCCTCGCCCGTCGAGGTGAACGTGGACTTGAGCGAATCGAGCAGACCCATAGATGCCTCCAACGTATCAAGTGCGCATATCGCGCGCGTGTAGTTTGCCGGAAACGTTTCGTACGTGTTTCCCGGCACGGTCAGCGCCCTTATTTTACGCTGCTCAACGACGGCTCTGAGCTGCGATTTTGTGATATATCAGTTGAAGGGCAACTTATTGCGGGGGTGTTTCTGCGCCGCGAGCCCAACTGGGGTACGCTTGAGGGCGATAAAAAGTGCGCACGTTTTGCGCGAAGGGAGCACCAATGATTGTCGAGAACCATGCACTGTGGGGCGAGGAGCCGACCGAGGAATATCCGGCAACGTTTACGTTTTTGGGGGCCGAGCCGCTGCCCGATAAGCCCAATGGCCGTCGTCCTGCCGTGATTATCTGCGGTGGAGGCGGGTTTACGCATATCGCTCCGCATGAGCAGGACCCGGTGGCGTTTGCATTTTTGGACCACGGCTACCAGGCCTTTGTGCTCAATTATGTGACGAGCGCCACGGGCGACGTGAGCTTTCCGCACCCGCAGGCAGACCTCGCCAAGATGGTTGCCACGGTGCGTGCGAATGCCGACGAATGGCATGTCGACCCCAAGCGCGTGTGCGTCGTCGGTTTCTCGGCGGGCGGCATGATCTGCGCTTCGCTGGCGACGCAGTGGAAGAGCGGTCCTTTTGCGGGGCTTGCCGGGGCTCGTCCGGAGGACATCCGTCCCGATGCCGTGGTGCTGGGCTATCCGCTGCTCGACCTTGCCTATGTGCGCGATATGCAGACGCGCGACCCGCGTATTGACCTGCGCGTGCCCAAGACCGGCGGCAAGACGGGTCGCGATTTGCTCAACGATTACCTGTCGATGGTGACGGGCGGCGAGGCAACTGACGAGCACTTGGCAGATATCTGTCCCACCACGCACGTTTCGCGCCAGATGCCGCCGACCTTTGTGTGGGGTGTAGCCGACGACAAGACAGCGCCGATTGCACAGGTCTATCCGTTTGCGCAGCGCATGGCCGAGGAGGGCGTCGCTTGCGAGATGCACGTCTTCGACCAAGGTGGTCACGGCCTTTCGCTCGGTAACGCCAACACCGCCGTCGACAACGAGGACAAGCAGGTGGCAGTCCGCCCCTGGATCCGCCTGGCCTTCCGCTTCCTGGAGCGCCACGGTATTTAGTTACGCGGTTTTACCAAACCGCGTAACCAGTTGACGCTGCAAGCCCGCCAGAGCGGCAATCTGCCTTTCAACTTCGGCGGCATGACCAGAAGGTCAATGCCGCCTCGTTTCAAGGCACCTTGCTCGCTCTGGCGGGTTTTCGCTCATATGACCCAATCCGCTGTCAAGAGCCACAATGGCCCCGCCGACCGCTTGCAATCGGTCGGCGGGGCCTGCCGTTGAACCCGTCCCGGTCCGCCCCCGGCATGTCGTCGACGCCTTCGGCTCAGTCTCATATCCGCGGATACCGTTCTGTCGGCCCGCACTCCATTCCTTCGGCGGGGTTCCCCAAGTCTGTCGAGGCGCATGCGGAGGGCTCCGCGCGCACAGCGAAATAGGGGGTGTCCCCGAAGGCCGCCCGGCTCGCCGGGACGGGGGCTGTGTCTATTCCGCGCCCTCCCGGCACATCATGCCGAGGGCCCAGAGCCACCTCACGAGCTCGGCCGCGGTGGCCGCGTTGGCCTTCGCCGCGGGCATGCCGCGGGCGAGCATCTCCCCGCGGCGCCGGAGCAGGCGCTCGGACCCCTTCCTCCCGTGCATCCTTATCTCGAGGGGCACGCCCGTGTCCCTCGGCATGAGCTTCGGCTGGTGCCGCGCCGCGGCGTGGCACCATGAGCCCTCGACGGCCAGCTTCCTCACGAGCGCGTTGCCCGCGCCGCTGATCCCGCCGAGGCGCACGGAGTCCGCGCTCGACCTCTGCTTCGGGGCGAGGCCGAAGTAGGCCGTGACCTGCCTGCCGGAGCGGAACCTCGAGAAGTCGCCGACCTCGGCCGAGAAGGCCGCGGCCAGCGCGAAGGCGCAACCCTTGATCGACTGGAGGGCGGCCACCTCCGCGGCGATCGGGCCGGCATCCACGGCCGCCCTGTACTCGGAGAGCAGGTCCGCCCGGGCCTCCGCCGCGGCCTCGACCTCGTTCCTCAGGGCGGCGAGCGCCCGAACCCCGCCATCGTCCTCCGGCCTGACCTTGTCGAGCCACCTCAGGAAGTCGTAGGTCCAGTACTTCCTCGGGTTGCCGGCGGGCGTGGTGCCGCCGTAGGCGTACCCGCGCTTTCCGAGGAAGGCGAGCAGCCGCTGCTTGGCGGTCGCCAGGCGCGCGGTCGCCCCGTCGTAGGCGCCGGCGAGGTCCCTGATGCCCTCGATCTCGGGGGAGGGGACCCATACGGGGGAGATGTCGTGGGCGAGTATCGCCTTGGCCATCCTGGCGGCGTCGTTCCTGTCGTTCTTCGAGGCCGAGTCGGCGGCCGACCTGGGGATCTTCGAGAC
>URWS01000243.1 GCA_900551605.1 uncultured Collinsella sp.
TCTACACTTATGCGATCGTCGGCAGCGTCAGATGTGTATAAGAGACAGTCTCCGAGGACATCGTTGCCGACCTGCGCGCCAACTTTGAGGGCGAGTGCTCTGAGGTCGGTATGTACCTGGCCATGGCTCGCGTCGCTCATCGCGAGGGCTATCCCGAGATCGGCCTGTACTGGGAGAAGGCTGCCCACGAGGAGGCCGAGCACGCCGCCAAGTTCGCTGAGCTCCTGGGCGAGGTCGTGACCGACTCCACCAAGAAGAACCTCGAGATGCGCGTTGAGGCCGAGAACGGCGCCACCGCCGGCAAGACCGATCTTGCCAAGCGCGCCAAGGCCGCTGGCCTCGATGCCATCCACGACACCGTGCACGAGATGGCTCGCGACGAGGCCCGCCACGGCAAGGCTTTCGCCGGCCTGCTCAAGCGCTACTTCGGCTAAGCCAGCTGCCTGAGACATAACCTCCAGCCTACTGAGGCCCGGACCACACGGTTCGGGCCTTTTTTTATGGCTTTATTGCAGCTGATTTTGCAGGGCGTCGAGCGTCTGGGGGCTCAGGTCGTCGTATTGGACGAGGACACGGCGCGTAGTCCTCTGGATCGTCGTCCGATCGTTTGCCCATAGGCAATCGTCAATGTTGACGTAAGGGATGCCGACATCGGTGATAGCACGAATAAGGCCATCCCCCACCTTGTCGCTTGCCGGCGCCAAAACGCAGTAAAGACCCGCATCCGCATGCTCAATCGACACCTCTCCTGCCGGAAACGCCTTCCGTACAAGTGCCACCAGGCCATCACGCGCCTCACGAGCACGAACGCGCACGCGGTTCACATGTCGCTCGTAATCACCCGATTCGAGCAAGCGCGCCAACGCCACCTGATCTACGGAGCTGACCGACGAGGCGTAGAAGCCCAGCTCGCGCCTAAATCGTTCCATGAGCTCATCGGGAAGGACCATGTAAGCCAAGCGCAGAGCCGATGACAGGCTCTTAGAAAAAGTGTTGGTGTAGATGACCGATTGGGCGGCATCAATCGATGCAAGCGCAGGGATCGGCTTGCCAGCAAGGCGAAACTCGCAATCGAAATCGTCCTCAATGAGATATCGACCCGGCCGCTCGGCAGCCCAGCTCAGGAGTGCGTAGCGACGTGCGATGCTTGTCACCAGGCCGGTCGGATACTGATGGGACGGCATGAGGTGAAGAACGTCCGCCCCGGCATCGAGCAGCTCGCCCAAGTTAACGCCCTCACCATCCAGCGGAATATGCCGCACCTTACAGCCCATGGCCTGATAGATGCGCGTCAGACGCAAGTAGCCCGGATCCTCGACGGCGTATATCTTGTCCGCGCCAAGCAGCTGAACCAACATCGTGTCAAGCAGCTGAGCGCCAGCACCGATGACGATATTATCGGGATTGACGTTCATACCCCTCGTCCCGCGAAGATGATGCGCGATTGCAAGCCGAAGCCGAGCTGTGCCTTGCGCGGGGGCGGGCGAGAAGATTTCACGCTCATCTTCGGACGTCAACGTCGCCCGCAGAGCACTTTGCCAGAGGCGTGCGGCTTCCAAGGCGGAGGGAGAGAGCGGGGCGAATTGCTCAGGCTGCTCACCAGCATCATGTGCGTTAGAGCCTGCAGCAGCGGAATCTCGATCGAGCTCTGTCTCGGCCGAAGCCAGGACCGGGGCATCCGGAAGCTCGCAAGCGTAATAGCCGCGGCGAGGCTTTGAGCAAATATAGCCCTCGGCGACCAACTGGCTATATGCATTCTCGATTGTAATGACACTGATTCCGAGATGACTGGCAAAGGCGCGCTTTGATGGCAGATGTTCACCCGATGCAATGCGCCCGGCAACGATATCATCTCGAATTTGCTGGTAAACGTACTCATAGAGCGATGCTTCGCCGCGTTGTTCCAAATTGTAGTCAAGCATGAGTTAGTCACCTGACCTTATCGCGCCATTCAATCTGATATTAGTCTGACCTTATTATTATCTCTAAAACTGATTATTCCGCCATACCCAGCTCCCCTATAGGATGTTCCGTCAAGCAATGCACATGCCAACCAAGGGAGCAACCATGGCAGAACAGACCAGCAAGGCCGATCGCGTCAAACTCAACCGCGAGCTCGCGCAGATGCTCAAGGGCGGCGTCATCATGGACGTCACCACGCCCGAACAGGCACGCATCGCAGAGGAGGCCGGCGCCTGCGCCGTTATGGCGCTCGAGCGCATCCCGGCCGACATCCGCGCCGCCGGCGGCGTATCGCGCATGAGCGACCCCAAGATGATCAAGGGCATCCAGGAGGCCGTCTCCATCCCCGTTATGGCCAAGTGCCGCATCGGCCACATCGTCGAAGCGCAGGTGCTGCAGGCCATCGAAATCGACTACATCGATGAGTCCGAGGTGCTCTCGCCCGCCGACGATGTCTATCACATCGACAAGACCCAGTTTGACGTGCCGTTTGTCTGCGGTGCGCGCGACCTGGGTGAGGCCCTGCGCCGTGTTGCCGAGGGTGCCACGATGATCCGCACCAAGGGCGAGCCGGGCACCGGCGATGTGGTCCAGGCCGTGCGTCATATGCGCAAGATCCAAAAGCAGATTCGCGACGTTGTGGCCCTGCGCGACGATGAGCTCTTTGAGGCCGCCAAGCAGCTGCAGGTTCCGGTTGAGCTGGTCCGCGAGGTCCATGCCACGGGCAAGCTTCCCGTCGTGAACTTTGCCGCCGGCGGCGTGGCGACGCCCGCCGATGCCGCACTGATGATGCAGCTGGGTGCCGAGGGCGTCTTTGTGGGCTCGGGCATCTTTAAGAGCGGCGACCCCGCCAAGCGCGCCGCCGCCATCGTCAAGGCCGTGGCGAACTTCACTGACGCCAAGCTCATCGCCGAGCTTTCCGAGGATCTGGGCGAGGCCATGGTGGGCATTAACGCCGACGAAATCGAGATCATCATGGAGGAGCGCGGACGCTAGTCCGGCAGAAAGGATCGCACATGAGCGATTACGCAGACCAGACGGTCGCCGTGCTGGCGGTCCAAGGCGCCTTTGCCGAGCACGAGGCGAGGTTGTCCGAGCTAGGTGCACATTGTATTGAGTTGAGGCAGGCGGCTGATTTGAAGCAGAACTTTGACCGTCTGGTTCTTCCTGGCGGCGAGTCCACCGTTCAAGGGAAGCTGCTCGATGAGTTGGGCATGCTTGACGAGATTCGCGAGCGTATTGTTGAGGGCATGCCCGTGCTGGGCACCTGCGCCGGTCTGATTC
>URWS01000244.1 GCA_900551605.1 uncultured Collinsella sp.
GGCAGCGTCAGATGTGTATAAGAGACAGGTCCTGACTCGCGACAAACATAACCAAGCCCCACCGGGCAACCTACTCAACAAGATCTCTTTCAGCCCAGGCCCCTGTGTACCGCGCGTCTAAGATCTTCAAATTCAGGCAGCCTGACAATCGATTCTTATTGCAGAGGCCCCTTGGCCTTTAGTTTGATACAAGTTCCGCACGAGCCGGAAAGCACTAAATGTGCTTTCCGTGCGAGCAGGACTGTTCGCAGTAGCAAACTAAAGGCCAAGGGGCCCAGTCAACCTATCAGCAGCGATTACTCAGCAGCTAGTTGAATTTGAAGATCTTTGAGGCAAGACGGTATAGGCCGAGTGTGGTTTTGTCTCCCGCCCGTCCGCGCAGATTGGTGAAGAACCCGACCACGCCGTAGCGGGCACGACGATACATGCGCTCGTCGTAGGCCTTCAAATCATTCCACAGCGTCTTTAGGCGCTCGTCGGCGCAATCTTCCTCGGAAAGCTTGGTGAGCACCGAGCAGATCGCCATCATCATGGTGAAATAGCCCATCATGTACGAGCGCAGACGCGACGACTCAACATCGCTGTACAGGTGGTACGACTCCATCATGATGCGCGTCACACGGAACTGCTGGTCCAGACGCTTGACCATCGTGGCCTCGTTGACACTCTGGCCCTCGCGACCGATAAAGTAGCGATAGAGGTCGATGTCGGCGTAGTACATGGTCTTGCAACGCGGCAGCGGCACGTAGGCGTAGATGTTGTCCACATAGAACGTGTGCGGCGGCATGGGAAGGTTGGACTCGCGCAGCACATCCGTGCGATAGCACAGGCTGTGCATGAGTAGGTTCTGGTCCAGGCGGAAATGACCGATCTGATCCCAGGAAAAGATCTTTTTGCGCGGCAGGGCAAATTTGTAGCCAATAGCGGTATGCGTGCCCTCGTAAACCTTCTCGTACACGTAGTTCGAGATAAACAGGTCAACGCGCTGGTCACGCTCTTCAAAGCCACGCAGAATCGACAGCATAGTCGAAAGAGCCGCAGCATCGAGCCAGTCATCCGAGTCGACGACCTTGTAGTAGGTGCCCTGTGCCTCGCGCAGACCCGAAAGGACGGCAATACCGTGGCCGCCGTTCTCCTGGTGTACCGCGCGAATGATACCGGGATAACGCGCCTCCCACTCATCGGCCTTATCGGCCGTCTCGTCCTTGGAGCCGTCGTCCACCACGATAATCTCGATATCGGTGGCGTAATTGCTCCCCTCCAAGATGGAGGTGATGCAATGGTCCATGTCCTTGGCGGCGTTATACGAGGGAATACCGAATGTTATGACTTTATGCATGGCAGGCGATAATCTCATCCGAAAGATCGAGGGCGGAATTGGTCACAGCGTCCATATCGTAGTAACGATACTCGGCCAGACGACCCACCGGGTGGAAGTTCGTCAGGTTCTGGACGCGCTCAAGATAGCGCTCATAGAGCTCACGGTTCTCGGGCTCAAGAATGGCGTAGTACGGCGTCTCGCCCGAGCCGGGCGTATAGGCCTTGGAATACTCCTTCATGATGGTGGTCTTGCCGGGCAGGATCTGACCGGTCATGTTCTTGAACTCGGTAATGCGCGTGTAGTCCTCGCTCGTGGTGTAGTTGACGGTGCCCACGGGCTGGAACTGGTCCATATCGAGCGTCTCGAACTTCATGTCGAGCGTGCGGTACGGTAGCGCGCCCAGATCGAGATTGAACAGCTCATCGAGCGGACCGGTGTAGACGATCTCGCCACCATAGACCTTGCCGTCGATCTTGACGGTAGTCTCGTCGATTTCAAAGAGGTCACGGGCGTCCACGTCGCAGAACACGTCGATCAGGTCGTGGTCGAGCATGTGCTCAAAGAGCGCCGTGTAGCCCTCCTGCGGCATGCCCTGGAAGGGAGCTTGCGGGAAGTAGCGGTCATCATCGCCCACAAAGACGGGAACGCGGCCGGTGATCGAGGGATCAATCTGGTCGGGCGTCTGGCCCCACTGCTTCATGGTGTAATGCAAAAAGACGTTCTCGTAGACGTAATCGGCGACCTCGGCAAGATCCGGGTCGTTCTTCTTACGCAGCTCCATAATGGGCACCTTGACATCCTTGCCAAAGGTCTCCACGAGCTTCTGATACAGCTCCTCGCCGCGCTCGTCACCAAAGGCGAGCTTGAGACTCGCATGGTTGAAGGGCACGGGCATAAGGGTACCGTTGATGTTGGCGAGCACCTTGTGCTGATAATCCGTCCACTTGGTAAAGCGCGACAGGAAATTGTGCACGCGCTCGTTAAAAGTGTGATAGATATGCGGACCGTACTCGTGGATCAGGATTCCGGCCTCGTCAGTGCAGTCATAGGCATTGCCCGCAATGTGGCTACGGCGCTCCAAAACGGCAACACGATAGCCGATGGTCTCGGCAAGACGGCGGGCGCAAACGGCACCGGCATATCCAGCACCGACGACAATCATGTCGTACGCGCCGGCGTTAAAGCCTTCAGGCAGGCCTGAGGTAATCTGCATCGATACTCCTTGTCAAAAGCCACGGGCTCGTTAGCTGGGCTTTTCTCGAACATTCTTCGAGACACATTTATCAGAGCGATTATAGCGCTAATGCGTCCTATAATGAGCTTGCCACACAAGGAAAGCTCAAGCACCGCGGCGAACATTAACGTAAGGTAAACCCGCTAGCAGCGGGTTTATTCGTGAACAGCCGGGCGCCTGGAGCTTAGCGAAACGCTTGTAAGGAGTAACATGAGCGATTTCCTAAACCGTATGAAGTCTGCCGCCAAGGCCGACCTTAAGACGATCGTCCTGCCCGAGGGCGAGGATCCGCGCACTATCGTCGCGGCCACCAAAATCATCGAGGAGGGCCTGGCAAAGATCGTCATCCTGGGCAACCCCGACGAGATCAACGTTCCCGGCGCTACCGTCATCGACCCGCGCAATGCCGAGAAGCACGAGGAGTACGCGCAGAAGTTTGCCGAGCTCCGCGCCAAGAAGGGCGTTACCATCGAGCAGGCTCGCGCCCAGGTGATGGACGCCACCTACTTTGGCACCATGATGGTCAAGATGGGCGATGCCGACGGCCTGGTCTCCGGCGCCTGCCACTCCACCGCCGACACCCTGCGCCCTGCGCTTCAGATCCTCAAGACCGCCCCGGGCACCAAGCTGGTCTCGGCCTTCTTCGTGATGTGCACCGACACCCCGCCTGTCTCTTATACA
>URWS01000245.1 GCA_900551605.1 uncultured Collinsella sp.
CGAATACAAAGAAACCAGCGCCGCCTAAACCAATATATTGCCAAGGTTTGTATCTAGTAAGCGCTCCTTACCAGCAAGAGTCCCTACCATTAGATAGCGGCTTAAAGGGCCGAAATCGTATGAATGGCATTGCGACTTCCAAATGGGTGACTGCTGCTTGAAAAGCTATAGAAATAGGGGCCGATTTAACGGCCCCAAGCATCGCATAAATGGCATATACGTTTTATCAACTATTTCTTGTTTTTAACCCATTTGCAGATACGCCAAATAAGCACTCCGACGAGAATCCAAACGAGAGCGATCATAATGTCTGAGCGTGCAGGAATTGGGATCATTGAACTTCCTCAATTGATGTGAGTCTAGTTTGCATAGGTGTGGAGCGTGCTGCCTTCCATGGTCGCTTGCAACACGGCGATACCGGACGTCATCCCCATCGATTCATAGTTGAGTCGATATGTCGCCTGTTTCGAGTTCCATATAAAGGACTCGTTAGTTACCGTACAGCCGATAGTCGTATAGTTTTGTCCCCAAGCGCTGGTAATGAGCGAGTTCGCTATCTTGATCTTGAATTCGCGATAAATAAAAGGACTGTTGTAATAGATAGTCCAAGTTCCAGATGCGTTGTTGTAGTAACTGTCCCATATCAGGCTGGGCTCATTGGTTTTTTTAATTCCTATTACTGCAACGGTCCCATCCTTAAGCTTGATTTGATGAGACTGCTCGGGACCTTTCGTTAAATCAAAATCTTGGGTTGCGCCAGAAATTGCGACAGCATCGCTTTCTGCAGCATAAGCAGTCGAAGGGCTAAACGAGAAACATATCGGTAATATCAAAAGTATCGAGAGGAAAAACGAAGCTTTGAGTGTGCGTAACACTTTGACCACCTCCATACTGCGATGCCTAGTTAAATAGTAGCATAGATAAACAGTTTATTATGTAACCTAAAAAGCCCCTATCTGCCCGGCGCCCCTTCAAAGCGTGGGTCCCTGTAGACATCCTCAGCAAGGTAAACGCAGGGATGGTCGGGGTGTTCCCCTCAAAATTATTCCGCAGCGCGAAGGCCTCTCGTCTGTGGCTCCGTTGGAGCACAAGATTAAATCAGCGAATGCGACTATCCTGTCGAGGCTGCGCAGGTCCCCTTGGGGCTTTCCCTGAAAACAATCCGCAGATCGAATTGCCCCGTCGCGCGAAGCGCACGACGGGGCAATTCATGATCGAGGACGTTTTCAGGGGAAGCCCCAAGGGGGCCGGTGAGAGCAATGAGGCAGGGCGCTACAGGTATTCGATCTGGGCGCCTTCCGTGTCGCACGTCAGAATGTGCGTGTCACACTTGGGGAACTGCTCGCGCAGCTTGACCTGTAGGAACTTTGCCACGATGGTGTCGTCAGTCACGGCCATGAGGGTCGAGCCCGAGCCACTAATCCAGATGGTCTTAGCGCCGCCGTTAAGGCAGGTGTCGCGCACAGCGTTGTAGTCGGGGATGAGGCGGCGGCGATAGGGCTCCTGGATGCGGTCGTCGTTGGCGGCGGCAATCAGGTCAAGGTCGCCGGTCTCCAAGCCGCGCGTCATGCCGGCGATGCGGCCCATTTGCCATACGGCGGTGGAGAGTGGAATCTCCTGCGGCACAACCTTGCGTGCCTCGCTGGTATGCACCTCATAGGGCGGGATCACAGTAATAAAACGAAGCTTGTCGCTCACCTCGTAGCGCAGGCACTGGGGGAGCGAATCGGTCGGCGTAAAGGAGCAGACGGCGCCGCCCAGGATAGCGGGGGCGACGTTATCGGGATGGCCCTCGACCTCGGTGGCAATGCGGACGAGCTCAGCGCGGTCGACGGTATGGCCTGTCAGTGCGGCGGCGGCCATAATGCCGGCGACGACGCAGGTGGAGCTGGAACCCAGGCCACGGGCGACGGGCACGTCGGTCTGAATGTCGATAGCGACGGGGAAGGCCGGCTCGCCCCAGGCGGCCAGAGCATCGACAAAGCTCACATAGACCAGGTTATTCTCGTTTTGGAACTCCTCGGGGCAGCCCGTGATGGTGAGCTTGTCGGCGCGCTCGAAGGTGAAGTGCGAGTAGAGGCTGACGGCCATGCCGAGGGTATCGTAGCCGATGCCTAGGTTGGCGCTGGTTGCTGGGACGGTGATTTTGATCATGTGGGTCCTCCTGGGCGGGTCTGGCCGTTTAGTTCGCTGCTCGGGCAGTTCTGGCTCGCTCGGAAAGCACATTAAGTGCTTTCCGGCTCGTGCGGAACTCGCGACGAACTAAACGGCCAGACCCGCTCGCATGCTCGTCATCATTCCGAAAGCTAAATAAATAGAAGGTGCGCCGGCTTTCGCCGGCGCTTAATGAGGGATCTAGTTGGTGCTCATTCGTTTTGCTGCGGACTCGACGTAGCTTGCCATCTCGTCGACGTCGCAGACGTCTTCGAAGCGGACGGGCTTGGACTCGAGCTCGGCGAGCTGTGCCGGTGCGACCGTATTGGTGGCCTGCTCGAGCACGCGCATAGCCTCAAAGTCGTCCTCGGGAACGTTAAGCCCCAGAGCTTCGCAGCAGGCGCGCGGGAACTTGTAGGGGCTGGCGGTCGAAAGCAGCACGCGGGCCTTGGCGCCCACGGCGGGGGCGACCTGCTCAAAGACGTGATAACCGCAAGCGGTGTGCGGGTCGATCACGTAGCCGTTCGCATCCCAGCAACTCTTGATGGCGGCGCGGACCTCGTCCTCGCTGGCCCAGCCGCAGCCAAACACGCTCTGAATCGTGGCCAGCAACTCGGCAGGTACCTCGTAGCGACCCGTCTGTGCCAGCTGCTCCATAAGGCCGGCAACGAGCTCGCAGTCGCCGTCGGACAGGAAGTAGAGCATGCGCTCCAGGTTGGAGCTGATAAGGATGTCCATCGACGGCGAGATGGTCGTGAAGAACGGGCGGTTACGGTCGTAAACGCCGGTGGTCAGGAAGTCGGCAAGCACGTTGTTCTTGTCGCTCGCCACGACGAGCTTGGCGACGGGCAGACCCATGCGCTTGGCGTAGTAGCCGGCCAGGATATCGCCAAAGTTGCCGGTGGGCACACAGAACTCAACGGCGTCGCCGGCCTCGATAGCGCCGGCGCGCAGCAGCTGCGCATAGGCGGCAAAGTAGTAGACGACCTGCGGTACCAGGCGGCCGACGTTGATGGAGTTGGCGCTCGAAAGCACCGTGCCGGCAGCCTCCAGACGCTCGGCAAGCTCCTTATCG
>URWS01000246.1 GCA_900551605.1 uncultured Collinsella sp.
GTGTATAAGAGACAGCGCTGAGCGTATCCGCAACGAGGCCGACGCCAAGGCACGCGAGGTTATCCGCCAGGCTCTGACCGAGAAGCAGGCCGAGCTCGAGGAGATCGATCGTCTCAAGGCTTCCCGTGAGGAGTTCAAGGCCGAGTACCTCAAGCTCATCCAGCACTTCATGGACGATGCTCAGAACTCCTTCCCGTCCGATCTCATGGCTTCCACGCCGGTCGGTTCCGCCGCTTCTCCGGCTGTGACCGTTCCTGCTGCCGAGCCGCTGCCCGTCGCCGAGCCGGTTATCCCCGTTGCCGATCCCTTCGCACCGATCGACAACTTCGCCGCCGACGACCTGGACTAACATCCAGCTATCATGTAGCGCCTAGAAAGGGCCCGCAGCTTGCGGGTCCTTTTTTGTGGCTGTATGCAGTTTGCAAAACAAAACGCCGAGTCCTGCGTTTGAGGGCACAGAACTCGGCGAACGGATGAGCGGGCAATGGTAGATTAAGGCATGTCCCAAAGATCTACTTGAGGAGGAAGTCGGGGAGTGGAATGGTGCGGGCCTCGCGGTGCTCGGGATCGGCGATGTGGTCGGCAGGATAGCCGCAAACGAGCATGTGATAGGGATAGATGCCCTCGGGCAGGTTGAACTGCTCACAGGCCACCTCGGGCTTAAAATGGCACACCCAGCACGTACCCAGGCCCTGCTCCTCCGCCTCCATCATCATCTGGTCGCAGACAATCGAGGTGTCGATGGCACTGGAGTTCATCTGGTCATAAGGGCGCACCCAAGCATCGTCGGTAACGCTGCAAATAAGAAAGATAAGCGGAGCCCCAAAGATAGACCCATCACGAGCAAACCGAGGCTGACAAGCAGCAGCCTTTTCCAACAGCTCCGGAGTATCAAGCACCATCACGCGGCTAGGATGATTATTACAAGCAGAAGGAGCAATACGCCCCGCCTCAACAATAGCATCCACCACAGCCTGCTCCACAGCCCGATCTTCAAACTCACGACAAGAATACCGACCCCGAGCCAGATCCAAATAAGACATACAAGCCCTCCAACGACCAAATAATGAAACAAAGATAACCAAAGACTACCCAGAGCAACATCCAACCAAACGCCCACTGAATGCCAAAGTGTTCAATAGGGTATTAAAGGCCCTCTCGGCCAAACCCTCATTGCGCTATAACTATCAGCCAAAGTTCCCAATGGTGGTACGTAAGGGAGCGGGCCCGACCACTAATACCTTTTGAACGACTCTGCTTGCAGCCGGAGTGAAAAAGGTATTAGTGGTCGGGCCCGCGACCGGTGGGATACGTACCCCCAATTAACTGTTCTTCATGACAATCGAATCCACAACATCGGCCACATTTTCACAGCAGTCAGCGCAGTACTCCAGGAAGGCGTAGACGTCACGCCAGGCGATGACCTCGAGCGGATCCTTGCCGTTGACATGCAGGTTGCGCATAGCGTTGATGTAGAGCTCGTCGGCCTCGGACTCGATCGTGTTGATCTGGATGACGAGTTCGCGCAGGGTCTTGGACTTGCGGTAGTTGGGCAGCTCGACCATCAGGTCCTTCATGGCGCGGCAGGCGTCGGTCACCTTGTGGGCGATCACGATGGCATCGGGATGGATGCTCTGGATGTTGGTGAAGTAGACGCGCTGCACGACGCCTTCGATACGGTCAAGCACAGTGTCGAGCGAGCAACTCATCAGGTCCAGATCCTCGCGCTCAAGCGGGGTGATAAAGGCAGTGAGCAGGGCATCCTCGAGCTCATGGTGCTTCTTGTCGGCCGCATGCTCAATCGCATGCATCTCCTCGAGCATGTCGTGGATCTGCGCGGGATCAAAGTTCTCGAAAATCTTGATGAGCAGCTCGGCGGCCTGGACGGCAAGGTCGGCGCAGGCGACGTAGTTGTCGAAGTAAAACGAATCGGGTTTCTTTGCCATGGGTGGGTCCTTTCGAGGCGAAGACGGGTGGGCGAAGTATTACGGTCCGGATGGACGCTCGGTTTGACTAGATGAACATCATGAACAGCTTGGCCATGACAAAGCTGATGAGTCCGCAGGCGGGGAAGGTAAAGAACCAGGTGAACATCATGTCCTTGACCACGCCAAAGTTGATGGCCGAAAGGCGCTTGACGGCACCGACGCCCATGATGGCGCAGGTCTTGATGTGGGTGGAGGACACTGGGATGCCGGTAAGGGTGGCAAGCAGCAGGTTTGCGGCGCCCGCGAGGTCGGCAGAGAAGCCCTGGTACTTCTCGAGCTTGACCATGCTCTGGCCGACGGACTTGATGATGCGCTCGCCGCCCACGCTGGTGCCGATGCCCATGGTGGCCGAGCACAGCAGCATGATCCAGATGGGGATGCCGGCGTCGCCGACGCTCGTCTGGCCGTTGGCGAAGGCCACGCCTAAAAAGAGCACGCCGATGAACTTCTGTCCATCCTGCGCGCCGTGCATAAAGCTCATGGCCGCAGCGCTCGCGATCTGAGCGTATTTAAAGAAGACATTGGCACGTCGCCTGTTGGCGGCGGCGAAAAGAATCGAGACGAGCTTGCACAGGACCCAGCCCATGACAAAGCCCAGGCCGATGGAGAGCGCCAGGCCGTAGATGACCTTCATCCACTCGTGGACGTTGACGCTGTTCGCGCCGCCGAGGGCGATGGCGGCACCGGTCAGGCCGGCGATAAGGCTGTGGCTTTGCGAGGTGGGGATGCCAAAACGCGACGCTGTGGCGCCGTAGACGACGATGGAGAACAGCGCCGCGCACA
The DNA here is from genome assembly GCA_900551605.1 of uncultured Collinsella sp. Taxonomy (GTDB): domain Bacteria; phylum Actinomycetota; class Coriobacteriia; order Coriobacteriales; family Coriobacteriaceae; genus Collinsella. Next base: position 2,772 of record URWS01000246.1, read on the forward strand.
GGCAGGCGAGCGCCATGGTGCTGTTTCCGCCAAAGTCGACGATATGTGAGATGGTGTTGGCGACGCTCGCGTTAAAGTGCGTCATGATGAGCACGCCGAGGAAGTTGAATGCGGCGCTCATGAGAATGGCGGCGCGGGCGGGCATGCAACGCGTAGTGACGCAGGTCGCGATGGCGTTGGGCGCGTCGGTCCATCCATTGACGAAGATGGCGCCCAACGCGAGGATCACGGTGACGGCAAGGACTGGGTTCGACACAATTTGGCCGAGGAAGGTTGAGAACGTTACGTCCATATATGGGCTTTCTCGAAGTTTGCAGGCACGTTACAAAAACATGATAAATCGTATCACCTCCTGCGGGTTTCTTTACCGAGTTCTGATGGGAGAAGTGAACTTTTCCTTGATTATCGACTTCATCCGAACACCTCCCACATTCATCCGCACATGTACGGA
>URWS01000247.1 GCA_900551605.1 uncultured Collinsella sp.
CGTCCCTACAAGCTGGGACGAAGCGCCACAAAACGGGCTGCACGCCCGCAAAAGCTCTTCGCTTAACCACCCAGCTTAGATGCCCTCGCCCGCGTATTCGCGCGCTCGCATCCGTTACTCGGCTGGCCTGTATCGACGACCATCTCGGCGATGTCTACTAAGACGTGCCTGTGCGGCATATCCGTTGGGACCGCAGCTCCGGGGTGATTTTCATCGGTCGCATGCACGGGCTCTCAGCACTCCCCGCTCTCTGTGGCATGCGGATGGCCGACTACTCGTCCCCATCAACGCTTATGCGGAGTATGCTAGCACGTTCCGCGCCAGCGAAAAACCCTCAACATTGGTTTTATACGTTCGAAATTTCTCGCGGCTGTGGACCTTCTCTTGGAGCAAAATACCTGAAAGCACTTTATCGAACGAAAGAAGGCACCTATGCGCACGATTGGAATGAGCGACTACACCGTTGGCGAGGATTGCTTTGACGAGCTGCCCGGCGCGCTGGCCGAATACGGCGCGACCAAGGTCGCAATCATCGGTGGCAAGCGGGCACTGGCCGCAGCACTGCCGGGCATCGAGGCGGCACTTGAAGGTACCGATGTCGAGATTCTGGAGACGCGCGTCTACGGCACCAACAGCACGCGCGCCAATATCGCCAAGGTCGTGAACTCCCCCGCTTGCCAGCAGGCAGACGTGCTTATCGCCTGTGGCGGCGGCAAGGCACTCGACACCGTGAAGACCGCAGCCATCGAGCTCAAGAAGATCGTCTTCACCGTCCCGACGATCTGTTCCAACTGCTCGGCCGCGACCGCCATTGCCGTCGTGTACAACGACGACGGCTCGCTCGAGGGATATTCGTACCCCAACCGACCTGCGCATATCTTCATCAACCCCAAGATTATCGCCGAAGCTCCGGCGGAGTACTTCTGGGCCGGCGTGGGCGATGCCCTGTCCAAGCAGCCCGAGGTCGAATACGCCACGAGCGCCGGTAATTTGGAGCATACCGCCGGTCTTGGCCTGGCACTCGCCCACACCTGCTCCGAGCCGCTGTTTACTTATGGCGTCCAGGGTCTTGAGGACGTGCGCCGGAATCTGTCGAGCGAGGCCGTCAAGCAGATCGCGCTCGGCATCGTGGTCAACACGGGCTATGTCTCGAACCTGACCAACCAAAACGATTACTACTACAACTCGAGCGTGGCGCACGCGTTCTACAATGCGACGTGCAGCATTCCGCGCGAGGGAACCTATCTGCACGGTGAGGTCGTGAGCCTGGGCGTGCTCGTGCTGTTTGCCTATACGGGCGATACCGAGAGCCTTGAACGCTACGCCGCCTTTAACAAGCAGATGGGCCTGCCCGTAACGCTTGAGCAGGTCGGACTTTCCGAGGCCGACATCCCTGCCCTGTGCGAATACGCACACGCCACCAACGAGTGGAAGCAAGGCAACCCGGAGCCCTTCACCGACGAAAAGTTCGCCGCCGCCATCAAGGCCGCCAACGCCTACGGCCATTCTATCCTGGCCTAACCGACCAAAACCGCCACAAAGGGGACAATACCTTTGTGGCGGTTTTTTATTGCCGTAACATGCTCGAGTCGAACTCGCTAGCCGGGATAACGCGGTAGCCGTGGCGCAGGAGCAGGTCAACGAAGACACCGTTACCTGTTGTGAGCGTGCCGCTGAAGGATCCGTCGTAGATATGGCCCACGCCGCACGACGGACTGCGATCCTGCAAAATGCACGCAACGATCTCGGACGGGCCGCCCGCCTGCTCGCACATGTCGAGCGCACGTTGAGCGCCCAGGCGAAACTCGCGATCGACCGAGGTACCCTCGCAGGTACGGACCTCGCCGTTCACAATCTCGGACGGCCTGCGCGGCGTGGGCAGGCCGCCAAAGACCTCAGGGCACACCAAGAGGACCTCAGTCCCTGTACGCTCGCAGGCCTCGACCAACTCGCGACGATAGTTGTCAAGCCCGTTATACTTGCAGCTCTCGCCCATCAAGCAGGCGCTCACCACGATCTTCATTTCCATCCCTCTCAAGCAAAACGCCCCATTTGAGAAAGCTGCTCAAATGGGGCGTCGGCGTTTACTGGCTCGACCGCGGCGTTACTGTTGCTTGGGCATCAGCGGATTCTCGCGCGTGAGAAGGTTCATGAACTCCTCACCCGTGATGGTCTCCTTCTTGTACAGATAACGAGCCAGCTCATGGAGCTTGAACTTGTTTTCCTTGAGGATCTGCAGGGCGCGATCGTGCGCGTCCTCGATCAGCTTAGCGACAATCGCGTCCACACGCTCGGCCGTACCAGGGGCGCAGGTGAGCGACGTGTCCTGATTGAGATACGCGTTCTGCACGGTACCGAGCGCCATCATGCCAAACTCGTCGGACATACCAAAGCGCGTCACCATGTTACGGGCAAGCTTGGTGGCCTGTTCGATATCGTTGGCGGCACCGGTCGTCATCTCGCCAAAGATGAGTTCCTCGGCCGCACGGCCGCCGCAGTAGACGGCGAGCTTGTCCAAGACCTCCTGGCGTGTCGTCAGGAAGCGCTCGTCCTCCTCGACCTGCATGGTATAGCCAAGAGCACCGCTCGTGCGCGGCACGATGGTGATCTTGGTAACCGGCGCGGAACCCTTTTGGCGGGCAGCGACGATAGCATGGCCGATCTCGTGGTAGGAAACGACCTGCTTCTCGTGGTCGGAAAGCACCGTGGACTTACGCTGTTGGCCGGCAATGACGACCTCCACCGACTCCTCGAAGTCGTCCTGGGTTGCACGCTTGCGACCCTCGCGAACGGCGCGCAGGGCGCCCTCGTTGATGATATTGGCCAGGTCGGCGCCCGAGGCACCGGGCGTGGCGCGGGCAATCGCGGTCAGATCGATCGGCGGCTCGGTCTTCACACTCTTGGCGTGAAGCTCGAGGATGTTCTTACGGCCGGTCAGATCGGGCAACTCGACGGGGATGCGGCGGTCAAAACGACCGGGGCGCAGCAGCGCCGGATCGAGACTGTCGGGGCGATTGGTTGCGGCAAGGACAACGATACCCTTGTGGTTATCGAAGCCATCCATCTCGGTCAGCAACTGATTGAGCGTCTGCTCACGCTCGTCGTTGCCGCTAAAACCGCCGCCATCGCGCTTCTTACCGATGGTATCGATCTCGTCGATAAACACGATGCAGGGGGCCTTTTCCTTGGCCTGCTT
>URWS01000248.1 GCA_900551605.1 uncultured Collinsella sp.
ATTTGGGCGCCGATACCCTGCCCAAGTTGATGCAGGACAACACCGACCGCAACCGCACCTCCCCGTTCGCCTTCACTGGCAACAAGTTCGAGTTCCGTGCCTGCGGCTCCGAGCAGAACGTCTCCGACTCCAACCTGGTGCTCGATGCCGCCGTGGCCAAGTCGCTCAAGTCCTTCGCCGATGCACTCGAGGGTACGCCCGAGGATAAGTTCCAGGACGCCGCGCTCGAGTACTGCAAGAAGGTGCTGACCGATCACCAGCGCATCCTGTTCTCCGGCGACGGTTACTCCGACGAGTGGCCCATCGAGGCCGAGAAGCGCGGTCTTGCCAACAACAAGACCACGGCCGACGCTCTGCCCGCTTTTGTTTCCGATAAGGCTATCGCGCTCTTTGAGGAGACGGGCGTCCTGACCAAGGCCGAGGCTCAGTGCCGTTACGACTGCAAGCTCGAGAAGTACAACAAGCTCATGAACATCGAGGCTACCACGATGGTTCGCGAGGCGCGTCGTACCTATCGCCCGGTCATTACCGCCTATGCCACCAAGGTCGCTAAGGGCCTTGAGACTATTCGTGCCGCCGGTGCTGAGGCCGCCATGCAGTGCGAGCAGAACACGCTCAACAAGCTCTGCAACGGCATCACCGCCATCAACGACTCTATCAAGGCGCTCGACGCCGTGCATCAGAAGGCCGAGGCCCTCGATGGTCAGGAGCAGGCCAATGTGTATGCACACGAGGTCGTTCCCGCTATGGATACGCTGCGCGCCGCCGTGGATGCCATGGAGGAGATCGTGGCCGCCGACTACTGGCCGGTTCCGACCTACGACGACATCCTGTTCTACGTGTAGAACGTAACTGACATATCGTCACGGTATTGAGCCGGGGTCCGCATCGCGCGGGCCCCGGCTTTTTGATTGCGAAGGACGCTTAGGAGTCCGTTTTGCAACTGATTCGCCCACGTAATAAGGGGTCGTGGGCAAAAAACGTCAAATATGAGTACTGTCACAAGTCCTGTAGCATTATCTTTTTGCAAAATATGCAGTGTTACGCAACATATGTCCAAGTACTTAGCTGATAAACGCTTGCAAGTCTTCCGCCGTAGGACCCCTGGCGTCTAAATCGCCTTCTGATGGCATGAAATCGCTGTTACTAAATTGGTAACAGTACTCATATTTGCTATTTTTTGCACACGGGCCCTTGGATGACAGTGTGATTTAATGCCCTCGGGGTTCGAATCCCGGCATATCGGCAGCAAAAAGCCCACTACCGAATTAGAAACGGGCTTCTCAGACTCTGTGGTGCCCCCAGCGGGATGTCCGCGTGCGGCTGGCGCCGCCCGCCTTCGCTGCGTCGCTTCGCTCCTTGCGTGCTGCGCTGGAAAACGCTTCGCGTTTCCTCAGCTCCGCACCCTGTCGGGTTCGAATCCCGGCGTTGGGGAAGAAAAAAGCCCGTCACCGAATTGGCAACGGGCTTCAGATTTCAAATGGTGCCCCCAGCGGGATTCGAACCCGCGATATCCACCTTGAAAGGGTGGCGTCCTTGGCCGCTAGACGATGGGGACAGCGGGAAAGAGTATAGCAGACTTTTCTATCCGTTCACATATCGTTGGCAGATTGAAAAACCACCACACAGAGGTAGGTTTCTATTCCGGTTTTCAAATATCTCAATCTGTAACATCTGGGCGGGCAAATCGGATTTATCTGTTACAGATCGAGACAGACGGCGGGCGTCGGGACGAATATCTCAATCTGTAACAGTAAGACGACTTTCAACGGTCTAGATGTTACAGATTGAGACAAACCGCTGGGACGGGGCAAAACCACCACAAAGGTGCCTGTCCCCTTTGTGGTGGCGGGGCGTTAGGGGAGGAGCTTCATGGCGGCGTCGTGGGCGGCGTGCTCGTAGGTGTCGTCGAGGGACTTGAGCGGCAGCAGGGCTGTGGCCTGCGCATCGCCGCGGCGCTCGAGGGCGTGGGTAATGAGCCAGTCGGCGAGTTCGGGATTCTTGGGTAGCGCCGGTCCGTGCAGGTACGTGCCGATGACGCCCTTGTAGATCAGGCCCTCAAAGCCGTCTTCGCCGTTGTTGCCGGTGCCCGTGACGACGGACGTTCCGAGTGGCGTGGCATCTGCGTCGAGCAGAGTGCGGCCGCCGTGGTTCTCGAATCCTACAAAGGGCTCGGGTGCCAGGTCGGTCTTGACGGCGACGTTGCCGATCAGTCGGTCGGAGCCGCGTACAGTTTCGGCGGCAATGACGCCCAAGCCCTCGATGCGATCTTCACCCATGTAGTACGAACGGCCGAGCAGCTGATAGCTGCCGCAGATAGCAAGCAACGAGCCGCCGTCCTCAACATAGGCCGCAACCTTGTCTTTTTGAGCGAGCAGCTCGTGCGCCACGGCCAGCTGGTCGCGATCGGAGCCGCCGCCCATCATGACGATATCGGCGTCGGTGAGATCGAGCGCCTCGCCCATGCGGACCTCGTCCACGCGAACGGGGATGCCGCGCCAGGCGCAGCGGCGCTCGAGGGCGATGACATTGCCGCCGTCGCCGTAGAGGTTGAGGGCATCGGGGTACAGATAGACGATGCGCAGGGGGCGCGAAAGCTCGGTCGGCGCGACGCCGACGGGGACGGCACTGCCATCGGCGCACGTTGCAGCGTGGGCGGCAACCGTAGCCGCATCGGTGCCTTTAAGCTCGTCGAGCTCCTTGACCAGCGGCGGAAAGGCCGTGTAGTTGGCGACGGCATAGAAAGTGTCGCCGGCGGCTTCATCCGCAACGGCACCGATCGCCTGCTCGATATTCGAGATAATCGCGGCATCGATGCCGGCGTACTTGAGGCGCACCTGCATGTCGTGCGCGCGCGTGCCGCCGGCAAAGGCGACAAGCCCCGTTGTATCGGCGATGCGCTCAAAGTCGACGTCGTAGATCCACGAGACATCGTGGCCGTCGGCGTCGTTGTCGTTGAGGAAGAACGCGCAGAGTCTGCCGCCTGCCGTCTTGATGGACTGGATTTGTCGATCGAAGCCCACGGGATTTTTGGCCAGGTTTGCCTCGACGGTTCGGCCGGCGATATTCCAACGGCCCATGCGACCACCTGCTGGCACGTAGGCGTCGAGCGTGGGCTGCAGGCGTGCGGTGTCTACGCCCAGCTCGTGGGCGGCGAAGAAGGCTGCGGCTACGTTGTAGACCATA
>URWS01000249.1 GCA_900551605.1 uncultured Collinsella sp.
CGATCGTCGGCAGCGTCAGATGTGTATAAGAGACAGGGCAGCGACCATACGGTCCTTAATGCCCTCGACGAGTTTGCTCATTGTCTCTCCTCTTAGTTGTTGGACTCGACGGTTGCGGCGGTGTCGGCCGCGTCCTCGAGCTGCAAGTTCAATAGCTTCATGCCGTATTCTGGCACGTTGATATCGATGGGTTGTCCATACAGGTCACCAGGGCGCACAAAAGCGAGCACCGTCATAATGCGCGCCATGGCCTCGGGCGATTCGGTGAGCCCGCGCTCAAACCAGCGCTGAATCATGCCGACCTCGGCACTCACGACATAGGTGACGTAGTAGTCAAAGAACGTGCCCAGCGCCAGGCCCAAAATGCCCGTCTGCGCACGCGGCACCACAGCCTCACGCGCGGTGTCGATGATCCTTTTAATGAAGGCCTGGTCGCCGCCCGGACCCAGCAGCGCACCGATTAAGTCGCGGTTGGCCGCAAGATAACGCAGCAGCTCAACCGAACCGGGCGCCGGCTCGAGCTCATCGATGTTGTGATAGAGATCGGGCAGCTGAGCTGCAGTGATGAGCTCAATGTGCTCACGGATCTCGGCCAGCAGGCCGTCCTCGATTTGATTGATAAAGTCGGGAATATCGCGGTAGTGCGAATAGAACGTGCGGCGCGTAAGGCCGGCACGCTCGGTGAGTGACGCGACATTAATGCGCGAAAGGTCGCCGCTTTCGGCAAGCTCGCTGGCAAGTGCCTGGCGAAGGGCACGCTGCGAGCGAAGGGACCGGCGATCGCATTTCTCGAGCTGGGACAAGCGTCCTCCTTGTTACTCAGCCTGTGCGCTATTGCACAGTGCGAGTATTATTGCACACCGTGTGCATCAACACGTAAAGGCAATAATTTGGATGTGACGAAGGGCAGTCCCTTTGTCACATCCAGCGACCGCCTAGGTTGTGCCGGTTGTACCCGGCTTTTGGAGTGGCATTGCCGATTGTTCAAAATGTCATTCGTGGGTAGAATAGTGTCGACGGCAGCCCAAGTTCTGGAAAGCTGGGCAGCGCCGTTGTTTGCATTAGGGGGTCAACGCCTTAGCGGCGGCGACCCCTTCTGTTGCGCTTCGAACGCTGCTTGAGTGCCTCGGAAAGGCCGACAAGCGCCGTGAAGAACGAGACCAAAGCGGTCAGAAGTCTCACGAAATCAATCAAATCGGTCATGGGCATCACCTCCCATCAGATGGAGGGCGCTGCCCGACACATGGAGCTGCCGTCAACGATACCGATTCTATCAAAACTTAGTTATATATACGAATATATGTTCGCATGCCAAAGGTGCAGGGTTCTCATGAAAAAGGGGCTGTCCCTTTGTCACATTATTCGATGATGGTGCGGGAGTTTTGCTTGTGCATGGTGGCGAGCATGTGTTTGGGGACGGCGTGGATCATGCAGCTGCCGATAGTTGCGCTCGCGGCGGCTTTAGCTGCATCGCTAGCGTTTTTGGTCGCGTAGCTGTGACGGAAACGCTTGAGCATGGCGATATCGTTGCCGCCATCGCCATAGACCGCGACCTCGTCCTCGGCAATACCGTAGTAGCCCGCCAGCCAGGCCACGCTCTCGCCCTTGTTGCACGCCACGTCCGTGATCTCGAACATCACCGGATCGAACGGTGCGTTGACCACGCGGTCCGAGCGCTCGGTCAAATACGCCTTTAGGTCGCGCTCCAGCTCGGGCGAGGTCACGCGGCAGTTGATCTTGCACACATCGTGGCGCAGGATGTCACCGATCGACTGGTCGAAATACTGCTCCTCGTGATACCCGCCACGTGCACGCATACCGCGCATCACGATGCGCTTGATAGGGCTGTCCTTCTTAAAACCCGCCTGGTGCATCTCGAACGAACCGCTCGAGAACATGCCGTCGGGCGTGGAGCAGTCGAAGCAAATGTCCGGGAACGCCTTGAGCAGCTCCTCGGTAACCTGCGGGTCGATGGTCCAGGTCTTAAGCACCTCGCCATGGCTGTTGCGCACGATGGATCCGTTGGAGCAGCAGGCGTCGAGTGCCAGCCCCGTAAAGCCATGCTCGCCGATTGGCAACGTCGAGCGCCCGGTCGCGGGAACCACATGCAAGCCAGCCTCGGTCAGCTCGCGAATGGCACGGCGGATGGTCCCATCCGCCTCGTGCAGGGCGTTCAGCAGCGTTCCGTCTAAGTCACTCGCAAACATCTTGATCATGGGCACGTCTCTCCTTCGTCTGCACGATATTGTAGACGAGAACGGGCGTGCCCAAACAATGGCGTCCCGGCGCGACGTGCCACTGCCTCCACAAATTCACGGTGCCCCAGTGCCTTAAGACATTCGCCATAAGCGACTTTTCAGCCGATAAAACAGCGCTGTCATCAACGTCAGCACCGCCAACATTCCTGCGAATACAATCGCCGGAGTCCATCGATCATATGCGAGCCCGTAAACCAATTGGCCAATAGGCGTTGCGCAGGAAAGCGCCATGTAAACGAGTGCCAGCACTTTTCCGCAGAGTTCCTTTGGCGCTGACCGCTGAACGAATGAAACGACTTCAACCGATGTAACGCTTGCCCACGCCATGACCCATGCCGAGCCGGCCGCAAGCGCGACAAACGCAAATTCGTTAGGACCGCTCAGTAGCGTGACAATAATCGGTACGACTCCTAAACAGATCATCGCAACATATCGACATATGCCCTTGAAGGAAAAACGATGCGGCCAAATACCGACCAAACCACTGCCGACAAGACCACCTAAGCCCATAGCCACCTCAATAATCCCAACAAAGGATGACTGCATTCCGAGATGCTTTGCAACAATAACGGGAGCACCAATCGTTAACCCAACTAACGCAAGGTTCAAAATAGCCGCAATCAAAAACACAACGAGCAATGATGAGTTTTGAGACAGATACCGAATCAACTCCCGAAAAGCGTTTCGGCGTGTCGTACGAGTCGCGCCGTCTCCCATCGTTTCAGATGAGGCATTTTGCTTGAGTGCGCCCCCGAACAGCAGGGCTGAAATCGTAAACGTCAACGCCGCGGTTTCGCATAGAGTATCGATACCAAAGCACCCATAGCTGACTCTTATACACATCTCCGAGCCCACGAGACTAAGGCGAACCTCGTATGCCGTCTT
>URWS01000250.1 GCA_900551605.1 uncultured Collinsella sp.
CTACACTTATGCGATCGTCGGCAGCGTCAGATGTGTATAAGAGACAGTTGCCACCTCGTCTTCCTACGGCAGCGGCAGCCATTCCGTCGGCTCGCGCATGCGCCGTCGCCTGCTCGACACACCTGAATCCGGTGTGCTCGGCCGCGTGGCGCTCGCCAACCGTCTAACCCGCGCGGTGCTCGCCTTTACGGCGCTGTTCGCCATCCTTATCGGCAACCTCACCTATGTCCAGGTCATCAAGGCCAAGGACTATCAGGACATGCCGACCAACAACCACACCATCGCCCGCTCCAAGTACATCCAGCGCGGCTCCATCATCACGTCCGACGGCGTGACGCTGGCCGAGTCGCTGCAGCAGGAGGACGGCACCTACGTACGCTCCTACCCCAACGGCAACCTGGCAGCGCACGTGGTTGGCTACGTGAGCCAGCAGTATGGCACCACCGCCATCGAGAGCGTCATGAACGACACGCTCACCGGTTCTAAGGACTACTCCAGCTGGAACAACGCCATCGCGTCGCTCGCGGGCCAGACCCAGCCGGGCAACACCGCCAAGCTCACCATCGACTCGCGCATCCAGACGGCTGCCGAGCAGGCGCTCAAGGGCTTTAAGGGCGCTGTAGTGGTCATCGACCCGCGTACCGGCGCGGTGCTCGCATGTGCCAGCTCGCCCACCTACGACAACACCAACATCGATGCCCTGCTGCAGACGGGCGGCGGCGAGGACGGCTCCATGTACAATCGCGCCATGGACGCGCTGTACACGCCGGGCTCAACGTTTAAGGTCGTTACGCTTTCCGCGGCACTCGAGACCGGTACCGCCAGCCTTACCAGCACCTACCAGGCGCCCGGCTCCATGGACATCGGCAACGCACCGGTCACCAACGATGCCAACGAGAGCTACGGTACCATCAGCCTGCAGCAGGCCTTTGCCGTGTCCTCCAACGTCGTCTTTGGCCAGGTGGCAAACGAAGTTGGCGCAAACACGCTCGTGCAGTTTGCCAACGCCTTCGGCTACGGCCAAAAGCTCGGCCAGGACCTGACCTCCGCGGCCTCCATCATGGCCGACCCGTCGCTCATGACCGAGTGGGAGACCGCCTGGGCCGGCGCCGGCCAGCCTGTCGGCATGGACCACACGCCCGGCCCGCAGACCACCGTCATGCAAAACGCCGTGATTGCCGCCGCCATCGCTAACAGCGGCGTGGTCATGGACCCGTACTTTGTAGCCCAGGTACTCGCCCCGGACGGAACCGTGGTCAAGACCACGCAGTCCCGCTCGCTTGGTCAGGCCGTCAGCTCCGCCACGGCCGACCAGGTCAAGCAGGCCATGCTTGCCGTCGTCCAGTCCGGCACCGGCACCGATGCCCAAATCCCCGGCGTCAAGGTCGCCGGCAAGACCGGCTCGGCCGAGACTGGCGGCACCAACGTCAACTCGATGTTCGTTGGCTTTGCACCTTACGATTCACCCACAGTCGCCATCTCGGTGGCCTTAGAGGATTACGACAAGCATGACGTCAAGGCCGCCAAGATCGCCGGCATCGTCCTGACCGCGGCGCTTGCTGCACAGGGAGCGTGATGCCCATGATCGAATCGGACACCCGAGGCGCGCCGCGGCCGAAGAGTTAGCGGCAACGCGCCACACGGCCCCAGCGGCCACATCGTAGGTACTACACACATCGTTGAGCGAATAGTTATGTTAGGAGCAGGAATGGAACAGAGGGTCCTCGGGGGAAGATACCTCCTCAAGGATAAGGTGGGAACAGGCGGCATGGCGACCGTCTACCGTGCACAGGACCAGGTCCTCGACCGCACGGTTGCCGTCAAGATCATGCTGCCGCAGTATGCTGGCGACGCAACCTTCGCCGCACGCTTTAAGCAGGAGGCCCAGGCAGCAGCCGGTCTCTCCTCCCCCTATATCGTGGGCGTCTACGATTGGGGCAAGGACGGCGACACCTATTACATCGTCATGGAGTACCTGCGCGGAACCGACCTTAAGAGCGGCATCAAGAGCCACGGCGCCCTCGACCCCAAGAAGGTCGCCCAGATCGGCTCGCAGATCAGCTCCGCGCTTTCGGTCGCCCACAAGCACGAGATCATCCACCGCGACATTAAGCCGCAAAACATCATGGTGCTGCCCGACGGCAACATCAAGGTGATGGACTTTGGCATCGCGCGCGCCAAGAACAGCCACCTCACGCAAGACAACAACGTGCTGGGAACCGCCCACTACGTCAGCCCCGAGCAGACCCGCGGTCAGGACCTCGGCCCCACCTCGGATATCTACTCGCTGGGCGTCGTGATGTATGAGTGCGCCACCGGCCGCGTTCCCTTTGACGGTGACGACGCTATCTCGGTCGCACTCAAGCAGGTCAACGAGCTGCCTATTCCGCCGAGCCAGATCAACTCCGGTGTCGACGCCGACCTTGAGCGCATCATCCTCAAGTGCATGGAGAAGGACCCGGCAAACCGCTTCCAGACCGCCGACGAGCTGCGTCAGGTGCTCAACAGCTACCTGTCGGGCCGTGCCGTCAACGTCTCGGAGCCCACGCGCATCATCGGTGCCCCCGGTGAGCTGGGCGCCACCAAGACTCGCGAGCTTTCCGATCAGACGCGCGCCATGGTGCGTCCCGTTTCGGGCGTGAGCGGCCAGAATACCGCCCGTAGCTCGGTTTCGGGCTCTACCGGCTCCTACGAGGTCGAAAAGCCCAAATCCAACAAGAATAAGATCATCGCCGCCGTGGTAGCAGCCGTTGCCGTCATCGGCATCGTGGTGGCCTTTGCCACAGGACTCTTTGGCGGCGAGCAGGTCACCGTGCCCGATGTGCTGGGCAAAGACCAGCAGACTGCCGTCGAGCTGATCAAGCAAGCCGGCCTCGAGGTCGGCACCATCGACCAAAGCTACAACGACGATGTCGACGAGGGCAAGGTCGCCGAGCAGACGCCCAACGGCAACACCAAGAAGGCCAAGGGCACCAAGGTGAACCTGGTAATCTCCAAGGGCCCCAAGCCCTCCGAGAAGGTTGAGGTTCCCCGGCTTGTCGGCCTGACCAAGGACCAGGCAGAAGCCGCGCTGGCAAGCGTTGGCCTGAAGGGCAACGCCTCCGAGGAGGCCAACGAGGCCGATGAGGGCCAGGTCTTTGAGC
>URWS01000251.1 GCA_900551605.1 uncultured Collinsella sp.
GTATGGATGACCTGGCCAATTGCTGTGACCGCATCGTCGTAATGAACGAAGGCGTGGTGTTTGCCGAGGGCACGCCCGCTCAGGTTTTTGCGCATGCGGATGAGCTTAAATCAATCGGCTTGGGTGTTCCCGCTGCCCAGCGCATGGCGCTGGCGCTTGCGAAGGCAGGCGTGCCGCTGCGCTTTGACGGCCTCTATACGGTTGAGTCGCTGGCAGACGAGTTGGTGGACCTGCTAATCGGTCGCTCGGGCGGTCCTTCTAACGTCGCGGACATTGCTAAATCCAAGACGGTCGCGCGAGAGGAGGGCTGCTAATGGAGGCGTTTTCGTTTGGCAGCTACTATCCCGGCGATAGTGCGATCCACCGCCTGGATCCGCGAACTAAGTTGCTCTTGGGTTTTGTGTTTCTGATCACGACGCTCACAGTCAGCAGCTTCTGCGGACTGGCCCCGGTCGCAATCTTCGTTGTCCTGATCTATACCGTGTCCCGGGTGCCGTTGCGCCGGGTCCTATCATCGATGGCACCATTGCTGGCGATTGTCGTGGTGGTCGCAGTGCTCAACCTATTTTCCGACCAGAGTGGGCGCATTCTGTGGCAGCTTGGCTTTTTGCAGATAAGCGAGGGTTCGCTGCATTCCGCCGCCTTTATGGCGTGCCGCCTGAGCTTGATGATGGCCGGCATGAGCGCCATTACGCTCACCACACCGACGCTCGACCTCACCGCGGGCTTTGAGCGCCTGCTCGCGCCGTTTGCGCGTGTGGAACTTCCTGCGCACGAGCTCGGCATGATTATGGGTATCGCGCTGCGCTTTATGCCGCAGTTTGCCACCGAGATGAAGCAGACGGCCGATGCGCAGGCGAGCCGCGGTGCGCGCGTGACGGGAGGCCCGCTCGGCGGCGTGCGTATGCTCGGCAGTGTGGCGATTCCGCTGTTCACGGGCGTGTTCCGTCATGCCGAGACGCTTTCGGCCGCCATGGATGCCCGTTGCTATCATGGCGAGCAGGGCCGCACACGTTTGCATGCGCTTGCATTTGGCCGCAGCGATGCGTTGGCGGCGGTGGTGACGGCGTTGCTGCTCATCTGCGTCATCGTCATCAATCTTCAACTTGTTTAGGCGCGATTCGAGCGCAAGAAAGGGGTCCCTATGACCGACAACGACCGCACGGCTCAGCTTGAGCGCGCCTGTTCGTATCTCAGGCGCATTCCGGCGTGGTATCTGGCCACGACCGATGTGGCCGACGGGTATCAGCCTCGCGTGAGGCCGTTTTCATTTGCCATGGTCGATGACGGTAAGCTGTGGTTTTGCACATCGCGCGACAAGGATGTGTGGGCCGAGCTCAGCGCGAACCCCAAGTTTGAGGTTTCGGGTTGGAAACCGGGGGAGTGTTGGATTGTACTGACCGGCGAGGCCGCGCTCGAGGACGATGCGGTCGTGAGCGACAAGGTACGCCAGGCGGGCTTTAAACACATGGTGGGCATTGGCGAACAACACGATAGCGCCAACGACGGCCGCCTCGCTTTCTTTTCGGTCCGCAACATTGCCGCGCGCTTCTGCGATATCGACGGCAGCGAGGAGCGCCTGGAGCTCTAGCGCGTCTCAAATTAACTACCCGTTCTGAATTAGCTAGTGCCAGGAGGACACATGGACGGATTGAATACGGTTTTGGAGTATCTGACGTCAGTGCCGGCATGGTATTTGGCGACGAGCGTTGACGGACAGCCGCATGTGCGTCCGTTTTCGTTTGCGCAGATCCAGGACGGCAAGCTGTGGTTTGTGACAGCGCGCACTAAAGATGTGTGGCAGGAGCTGCTGCAAAACCAGCGCTTTGAGGCCACGAGTTGGTGGCCGGGCCATGGCTGGCTCATCTTGCGCGGGCGTGCCGGCTTGGATGACCGGGCCTTAGACGAAATGCGCGAAGCCGGGTGGAAGCATCTAGAGCGCCTGGGCGAGCACTATGAGGGGCCTAACGACCCCACGCTCGTCTTCTTTAGCGTCGAGGATCCCGAGGCTTTTATCTGCAATCACGACGAATGGGTGCCGGTCGAGCTCTAGCCAGCTGGCTCATCCTAACAACTTGGTTTTCGCATGGGCGGGCCCCGTATTGCCCGGCGCCGTTAGGAGCGCCGGTCAATACGGGGCCCGCTCCATTTGTCAATTCCTTCAAGCGAATGTGTCGGGAATGTTTCAATGCATGAATATGTAAACCATTTACGTGTTAATGCATTTTTTGGTGCTAAAGTTTCAACCCACTTCATAACGACCGCTGCGAAATGCGCATCGGTGCATAAATCGCAGACAAGGAGTCTGATATGTCTTTGAAGGTTGGAATCGTCGGCGCGGCTGGATATGCCGGAGCCGAGCTCATTCGCCTCGTGCTCGGTCATCCCGAGTTTGAACTTGTCGCCATTACGTCCAACGCCGATGCCGGCCAGCCGCTGTCCGCGGTGTATCCGAGCTTTGCTGGTGTGAGCGACCTGGTTTTCACCACGCATGACGCGCCCGAGCTTAAATCCTGCGACGCCGTCTTCTTGGCCGTGCCGCATACCGCGGCCATGGCGCAGGTGCCCGCCCTGCTTGCCGCGGGAGTCTCCTGCATTGACCTCTCGGCCGACTATCGCCTGAGCGATCCGGCCACCTTTGAGGCCTGGTATGCCGCCGAGCACACGAGCTCCGAGTTGCTCAAGACCCGCGCCTTCGGTCTACCCGAGCTGTTCTCCCAGGATTTGGAGACCGCTGCATCCGATCATGCCGACGGCAAACCCGTGCTGGTCGCCTGCGCCGGCTGCTATCCCACCGCAACGAGCCTTGCTGCCGCTCCTGCCGTGCGTGCGGGCTGGGTGGCCGAGAACGGTCCCGTGATTGTCGATGCCATCAGCGGTGTGACGGGTGCCGGCAAGTCCTGCAACGCTCGTACGCATTTTTGCAGCGCCGACGAGAATTTGGAGGCCTACGGCGTGGGCAAGCATCGTCACACGCCCGAAATCGAGCAAATCCTTGGTCTAACAGATCGCGTCGTCTTTACCCCGCACCTGGCACCGCTCAAGCGTGGTCTGCTCTCTACGGTGACGATGCCGCTTACGCCGCAGGCTATCGATACCTTGACCCTTGAGGACGTTGTCGACTATTACAAGC
>URWS01000252.1 GCA_900551605.1 uncultured Collinsella sp.
AAAGAGCGCACCGCGCTTGCTGCCACGCTGCCGGCCGACGTGCTCACCGACTACGAGCGTCTGCTCAAGCAGTTCCGCGGCCTGGCCGTCGAGACCATCCAGGGCAACATCCCCACGGTCTGTCACACCGCGCTGCAGGCATCGTCCATGAGCGACCTGAACCACGACGGTAGCGAGATTACGCACTGCCCGTACTGCCACCGCCTCCTGGTGCTCCCGAGCAAGGAAGCTTAAACGATGGCGGCACCCAACAATTCAATACAACTTGAGGGAAATACGATCCTGCTGGGCATTACCGGCGGGATCGCCGCCTATAAGTCGTGCAATATCGTGCGCCTGCTGCAAAAGCGCGGCGCGCGCGTCAAGGTCGTTATGAGCGAGCATGCCACCGAGTTTGTGGGGCCGCTTACCTTCCGCGCACTCACCAATGAGCCGGTCGCGGTGGGCCTATTCGACGATCCCTCCGACCCCATCCACCACATTTCGCTGGCGCAGGAGCCCGATCTGGTGGTCGTGGCGCCCGCGACGGCCAATATCATCGCCAAGATGGCCAACGGCGTCGCCGATGACCTCATCTCCACCACGCTGCTTGCGACGCCGCGACCCATCGTGATCGCACCCGCTATGAACAACGGCATGTGGAAGGCGCCGGCGACGCAGGCCAACATGGCCACGCTGCGCGAGCGCGGTGTCCATGTGGTGGGTCCGGGCAGCGGCTACCTTGCCTGCGGCGACGTGGACACGGGACGCATGAGCGAGCCCGAGGACATCGTAGAGGCTGTCTGTGAGGTGCTCAACCCCGCGCCACAGGACCTGGCGGGTAAGCGCATCGTAATTACCGCCGGTCCCACGCACGAGCCGATCGACCCCGTGCGATTCATTGGCAACCGCTCTTCGGGCAAGATGGGCATCGCCCTGGCGGGGGAGGCCGCACGCCGCGGCGCTGCGGTCACGCTCGTGTTGGGACCGACATCACTCGATGTGCCCTGCGGCGTGGAGTGCGTGCGCGTGCAGACCGCCGCAGAGATGCTCCAGGCGGCCCTGAGCGCCTTCCAGACGGCCGATGCGGCAATTTGTGCGGCCGCCGTCGCCGACTACACCCCCGCGGCCCCTGCGGACCATAAGCTCAAAAAGGCCAACGAGCGCCTGGATCGCATCGAACTGGTCGAGACGGTCGATATTTTGGCCGAGCTCTCGCGCCAGAAGGGCGAGCGATGCGTGATCGGATTTGCGGCCGAGACCGATAACGTTGTCGAGTACGCAGAGCGCAAATTGGCCCGCAAGGGGTGCGATGTAATAATCGCCAACGATGTCTCACGCACCGATTCGGGCTTTGGGACCGACACCAACAAGGCCTGGATTGTGAGCACAACGGGTACGCAAGAACTTCCCGTACTAACAAAACCCCAGCTCGCAGATACAATTTTGGACTTGCTTCAAAAATTGTAAAAAAGTTCTTGCACAAGTCTAAAGTTTCGGGTTAATATACTCCCTGTTGCGAGCGAGAGCAGAGCAACAAACAAAAGCTTCGGGACGTGGCGCAGCTTGGTAGCGCACTTGACTGGGGGTCAAGGGGTCGCTGGTTCGAATCCAGTCGTCCCGACCAGAAGTTTGCAGGTCAGGCACCTAGTGCCTGACCTTTTTTGTTTTAAGCAATTTCTTAATTTTGATTAATCAACAGGGTGCCAAAAATCTACCTACGCGATAATCGCCTTTTGCGGCTACTTGCGCGTTTTGCACGCGCTTGAGCCGATTTATTAACGCGATGTGAATCTACATACGCGTAGCTGGTATACAGCCGAGTACGGGCTGTATTTATCGCGGCGATTTACACAGATATAGCGACTATAGTGAACAAGCGTGTCGCTGTATTTATTCCAGTAGTTCACTTGATCGGTGGACAAGTGGGCTGCTGCAACGAAACGCCAAGCGGGATGGGCTCTATACGAGGACGCCGCAGGGGTAATGGCGGGGGAGTGCGGCGGGCGCTCTGAGAGCCGCTGTATGACCCCATTTCACCTCAACCCGACAACTATGCTTCAAGACGAGAATCGTTCGTTTGGTTGCCAAAAGAAAAGCCCGCACAGCCTGTGCGGGCTTAACAGCTGAGGCTAGAAGCACCAGGCGGGGCGGACGCAATTCGAGACCGTCGCATTGTCACTGATCGCCGGATCGCCGCCGGCGTGGACACGGAGGAAGAACGTAGAGTGGTCCGGACGCACCGAACGTTCCCACCAATAGCTGCCACTGGCAATGGCAGGGTTGTCCGAATAGCTATTCATCACCTTGCCCTTGAAGGCCTCGTACTGGGTTCCCTCGGAGGAGCTCCAGGGGTAGTCGGAAGCCCAATAGGAGGTGGGGACGATCTCGGAGTAGCTGAGCAGAAACAGCTTGTCGGAGGTAGCCGTCACGGCGGCATTCTTGTTCGCGTTACCGCCGCCGACGTTGTTCGTGAGCTTCCTAACCGATTTAACCTTGGATTGGAAATCGGCGGGCATCAGGTTCCAGATCTCGCCCGAATTCATCTTCGCACGGAGTTCGGATGCCTCCCATCCGCCATCGCTGGTTTTCATGGCGTTCATGCGGGACGAAATATCCGTCGAGGTGGTGAGGAACGTCAGTCCCGCCTTGCCGGTGCCGTCGGCCAAGTCGTCGTGGTTGATGCCGATGATACGGTACTCGAGCGTCTGTCCGTCCGTCAGCTTCATCGAGAACTTCGTTCCCGCATCCATCGCGGCCTTTGCCTTGGCGTACGCCGGCGATGCCTCGCCCTTGGAGGCGATGTCCTCGGCAACCGCTTTCTGCTCCTCGAGCGTCCAGTCCTTCGCGTCCTTGGCGACGGCCGCCTGGACGGTCGCAGAATCGGCCCCGGCGGAGCCTCCACCGGACGCGCCTCCCTCTACGCCGCCGGTCGTCCCGTTGTTCACCGTATTGCCGACCAAGTTGAACTGGTTTCGGATGGCCCCCGCCACGCCGGGTCCCGCGAACACGATGACCAGGCCGATGATCGCGATGATCAGGACGTACTCGATGACACTTTGCCCTCGGAGAAGAGTACCTCTAGGAGCTGTCTCTTATACACATCTCCGAGCCCACGAGACTAAGGCGAA
>URWS01000253.1 GCA_900551605.1 uncultured Collinsella sp.
GTGCCCTCGGATTGGGTCATAGTGTCTGTCGGTTCCAAGACGTCGGCATCGTCCTGGCTGTCAAAGGCTTGATGCAAAGTAACCTGTCCCCTTGCACCGATCTGTTGATTGAACGTCGTCGTGTGTTCGCGCTATTATGCATGGTTACAATTGGTTAGCCGTGGCAAACGGTTAGCTGAGGCAAACTAAATGCAACGCCTTGTGGGCGCCGGGGGAGGAACGCGGACGTGAGGCTCGATACGCTCGAGATTGGAAAGGACGCCGTTGTCGCATCGGTGACATCGGACGACCAGGCACTCCGACAACATATTTTGGACATGGGCCTAACGCCGGGCACCGAAGTCACCATGATGAAGTACGCCCCCATGGGCGACCCGCTCGAGATTCGCCTGCGTGGCTACGAGCTGACGCTGCGCAAGGACGATGCCGCGCGTATCGAACTCGTGGACGTGCACGACACCGACACCGGCCCACGCGTTAACGCGGCGATCGGCACGACGGAACACCCGGCACTGGGCGAGGGCACGTATTCGCCCCGCGCGGCCAAGACGGCTGTGCCCGAGGGCGCGCCGCTGCATTTTGCCCTCGCCGGCAATCAAAACTGCGGCAAGACCACGCTGTTCAACCAGCTGACGGGCTCTAACCAACATGTCGGCAATTTTCCCGGCGTGACGGTCGACCGCAAGGATGGCACCATTCGCAACCATCCCGAGGCGAGCGTCACCGACCTTCCCGGCATCTACTCGCTGTCGCCGTACACGGGCGAAGAGATCGTCAGCCGCCAATTCATCCTTGATGAGAACCCCGATGCGATTATCGACATCATCGACGCCACCAACATCGAGCGCAACCTGTATCTGACGCTGCAGCTCATGGAGCTCGACCGCCCCATGGTCGTCGCACTCAACATGATGGACGAGGTGACGACAAACGGCGGCGCCATCGACGTCAATCTGCTCGAGAGCTTGCTGGGCGTGCCGGTCGTTCCCATTAGCGCCGCGCGCAACGAGGGTATCGGTGAGCTGGTGGACCATGCCCTGCACGTGGCGCGATTCCGCGAGCGCCCTGGCCGCTTGGACTTTTGCGCGCCCGACGGCCCGGACGGCGGCGCGCTGCACCGCTGCATCCACGGCATCGCCAATCTTATCGAGGACCATGCCGCAACGGCGCACATCCCGGTGCGCTTTGCGGCGACCAAGTTGGTTGAGGGCGATGAACTGGTAACCGAAGCGCTTCACCTGGATCGTAACGAGCTCGACGCTATCGAACACATCATTACCCAGATGGAGGGCGAGGCCGGCACCGACCGCCTGTCCGCGCTGGCCGACATGCGCTTTAGCTTTATCGGCGATGTGTGTGGGCGCTGCGTCGTCAAGCCGCACGAAAGTCGCGAGCACGTGCGCTCCGTCAAAATTGACCGCAGCCTGACCGGGCGCTACACGGCCATTCCGGCGTTCATTCTCATCATGGGCCTCGTCTTTTGGCTGACGTTTGGCGTGATCGGCGCCGCGTTGCAGGGGCTTATGGAGGACGGCATCGCGGTCGTCATTGCCTCGGCCGATGCAGGCCTCAAGGCGTTTGGCACCAACGACGTGGTGCGCTCGCTGGCGGTCGACGGCGTGCTCACGGGCGTGGGCAGCGTGCTGACCTTCCTGCCGATCATCGTCGTGCTCTTCTTGTTCCTCTCCATTCTGGAAGACTCAGGTTACATGGCGCGCGTGGCCTTTGTTATGGATAAAGTCCTGCGCCGCTTTGGCCTTTCGGGCCGCAGCTTTGTGCCCATGCTCGTCGGCTTTGGCTGTACCGTGCCGGCGATCATGTCGACGCGCACGCTGCCGTCCGAGCATGACCGCAAGATGACGGTCATGCTCACGCCGTTTATGAGCTGCTCGGCCAAGCTGCCGGTCTATGGCCTGCTGTGCGGAGCGTTCTTCCCGCAGGCGACGGTTCCCGCGATGGTTTCGCTCTATGTGCTGGGCATTGTGGTCGGCTGCATCGCGGCGCTCGTGCTCAACCGTACGGCATTCAAGGGTGACCCCGTGCCGTTTATCATGGAGCTTCCCAACTATCGTCTGCCGAGCGTCAAGACGACGGTGATGCTCGCGTGGGATAAGGCGAAGGACTTTATCACCAAGGCCTTCACCATTATCTTTGCTGCCACCGTGGTCATCTGGTTCCTGCAGACGTTCGACATCCGCTTTAATGTGGTTGCCGATCAGTCGCAGAGCCTGCTTGCCGGTCTGGGCAGCATCATCGCGTCGGTGCTGGCGCCGCTTGGCTTTGGCGACTGGCGCGCATCGACGGCGCTTGTCACGGGACTTATTGCCAAGGAGAGCGTCATCTCGACCCTCACAGTGCTTTTGGGTGCGACTTCGCCCGCGGCGCTGTCGACCATGTTTTCGCCGTTTACCGCCTACGTGTTCCTGGTCTTTACGCTGCTGTATCCGCCGTGCGTGGCGGCCATCGGTGCCGTTAAGAGTGAGCTGGGCGGGCGCTACGCCGTGGCGGTGTTTGCGTTTCAGGTGGCGGTCGCCTGGATTGTCGCGTTCTTGGTCCACAGCGTTGGCGCCCTGATTGGCTTGTAAACGAACGGTTCGCGAATAAAGCCTTCCTTCGCGTGGCGCAACCACGGGTTATACTCCTCTGTCAAACAGTTCGTTTGGCGGAGGAGTTTTTTGTTATGGCGTTCGACAAGGCGATGACACATTTAAAGGCGAAGGGCTTTGGCGACCGTGTAATCGTGCCCCAGGAGGAGACGGCAACGGTCGAGGAGGCCGCGGCGGCACTGGGGACGGCGCCGGCGCAGATCGCGAAGACGATGGCGTTTGATGTCGACGGCGTGGCGGTACTCGTGCTGTGTGCCGGAGACGCGCGCGTCAACAGCTCCAAGTTCAAGAAGTTCTTCCACGGCAAACCGCATATGATTCCCGGCGCTGCGGTCGAGCAAGCCGTGGGTCATGCACCCGGCGGCGTCTGCCCCTTTGGCGTTAACGAGGGCGTGGCGGTTTATATGGATGAGTCTCTCAAGCGTTTTGATACCGTCTATCCCTGTCTCTTATACACATCTGACGCTGCCGACGATCGCATAAGTGTA
>URWS01000254.1 GCA_900551605.1 uncultured Collinsella sp.
TAGATGTTACAGATCGAGACGTTTGCCTGGGTAGGTGCCCCGTCCCATTACATCCCTGTCAACAACACGACATCGAGAATCGTCACGATGGCACCGATCCCTACGAGCAGCGCGTTGAGCGGGCGCGAGTTGGCGTATTTGCCCATGACGCGGCGTGAGCTGGTGAGCCGTATGAGCACAAAGACCGTAATCGGCAGCTGAAGCGACAGCAGTGCCTGACTCCAGATGAGACCTTCAAAAGGATTTGGGACGACTAGGCACGCCGTCACTGCGCCGACGAAACAGGCCGCCACCCCAATCGATGAGTGTCGGTCGTGGATGTCGTATTCCTCGTCGAACATGCCCGCGGTGATGGTGCCCGCCGCCATGCCCGCCGTCACGCTGCTCGATAGTCCCGCGAACAGCAGCGCTACCGCAAAGATAGTTGAGCTTGCCGGGCCCAAGATGGGGGAGAGCGTGGCCGCTGCGACGGCGAGGTCGTCTACGACAATGCCGTGCGCAAAGAAGGTCGTTGCGGCCAGGATGACCATGGCCGAGTTGATTGCCCAGCCCACGCCCATCGAAAAGAGCGTGTCGAAGAGCTCGTAGCGCAGACGTTCTTCGATAACCTGCTCGCCTTGGCCTTCGAAGTGCATAGATTGGATGACCTCGGAGTGCAGAAAAAGGTTGTGTGGCATAACGACCGCACCCAGGACACTCACGATAATCGCGGCAGAGCCAGTGGGCATACTGGGCGTGATCCAGCTTGCGGCGGCTTGCGGCCAGTCGACCTTGACTAGTGCAAGCTCGGCCAAAAACGAGAGTCCTACCACGCCTACGAAGGCGATGATCCAGCGTTCGGCATGCTTGTAGGAGTTCGTCATGAGCATCGCCATCGATACTGCCGCCACGATGACGCAGCCCGCACGCACGGGCAGCCCAAAGAGCATTTGAAGGGCAATCGCGCCGCCCAGGACCTCGGCCATGGCGGTGGCGATGGTCGCGAGATAGGCACTGGCGAGCACCGTGCGCCCGACGAAGCGGGGGAGGTAACGTGTCGTGGCCTCGGCAAGGCAGGCGCCCGTGGCGATACCCAGGTGCGCCGCGTTGTGCTGCAGCACGATGAGCATAATCGTGGACAGCGTGACGATCCACAGCAGCGCGTAGCCAAACTGCGAGCCCGCGGCCATATTGGAGGCCCAGTTGCCCGGGTCGATAAAGCCGACGGTCACGAGCAGCCCGGGGCCGATATGCCGCGCAATGTCTAGGCCTCCGTGACCACCGGTGCGTCGGCAGCCAAAGTGTTGTTTGAGATGGTTGAGCATGGTGAGCTCCTGCGTGCCGTTTGCTTGACGCCGCAAAGGATACCCGTTTTAGGCTCAAAAGTTAACCAAGACTAACAAAATTGTTGCATTTGAATGGGACAGTGAAAGGGGATTGCCGAAATGTCTTGATCTGTAACAACTAGGGATGGAAATTGGGTCTAGGTGTTACAGATCAAGACAGGAAGAAATGATCCTATGGAAAATCTCGATCTGTAACAGCTGACCGCCAAAACCGGCTCTTCGTGTTACAGATTGAGACATTCGGAACCGTCTCTCGAAAACATCTCAATCTGTAACAGTTAGTCGTCGAAATTGGGTCTTACTGTTACAGATTGAGATGTTTGAAGAGGTGAGTTTGCAGGCCGAACTTGGGACCTTGTCGTCGTCCTTGAGGTCGGCGGTGTCCACTCGTAGGGTGTGCGTTACGCGATTGTTTCGAAACGGGCGGGAAACACAACGGGCCGGCGATGCTTCTAGTATGCCTATTCAACTGACTGTCTAACACCAAGGGGAGGATCGCGATGCAGGCAGATTCCGCTCAGCAGCAGGGCCTTTATCGCCCCGAATTCGACCACGATGCATGTGGCATCGGCGCGCTTGCCGATATCAACGGCGAGCGCCATCACCAGATTCTGGACGACGCACTGTCCATTCTGGTCAACTTGGAGCACCGCGGCGGCACCGGACTCGAGAAGAACACCGGCGACGGCGCCGGAATCCTGTTCCAGGTTCCGCATCACTTTTTCCGTAAAGAGGCTCAAAAGTGCGGCCAGATCCTGCCGGCAGAGGGCGACTATGGCGTGGCCATGCTGTTCTTCCCGCAGGACGACAAGGGTGTAGAGGATGCCCGCCGCGTGTTTGAGGAGGGCTGCGCCGAAGCCGGCGTGCCGCTGCTCTTCTGGCGCGAGGTGCCGGTCGACCCGCACGACCTGGGCGAGACGGCCCGCGCCTGCATGCCTACTATCCTGCAGGCTTTCCTGGGCCGTCCGGACGACACGCCCGCCGGCGATGCCTTTGAGCGTCGCCTGTACGTGTGCCGCCGCACCATCGAAAAGAAGGCCGACGCTGAGTTCGCCCTGCGCGACAAGATCTTCTATGTGTGCTCCATGAGCTCGCGCACCATCGTGTACAAGGGCATGCTTGTGGCCACGCAGATGCGCCGTTTCTTCATCGACCTCAACGACGCCGCCGTCAAAACGGCCGTGGCGCTCGTCCACTCGCGCTACTCCACCAACACCACGCCCAGCTGGGAGCGCGCACATCCCAACCGCTTTATCATCCACAACGGCGAGATCAACACCCTCAAGGGCAACGTCAACTGGATTCGCGCCCGCGAGCCCAACCTGTACAGCCCCGTGCTGCAGCACGATCTTGAGCGCGTGATGCCCATCATCAACCGCGAGGGCTCCGATTCCGCGATTCTGGACAATGTGCTTGAGTTTTTGGTCATGAACGGTCGCCCGCTCACGCGTGCCGCGTCCATGTTGCTGCCTGAGCCGTGGGACCACAACGACAGCCTGAGTGAGGAGCGCCGCGCCTACGACGCTTACCAGTCCATGCTCATGGAGCCGTGGGATGGCCCGGCGGCCATCGCTTTTACCGACGGTCGCACGCTGGGCGCCGCCCTCGACCGTAACGGCCTGCGTCCCGCCCGCTACTATGTGACGCGCGACGGTCGCTTTATGCTGGCAAGCGAGGTGGGCACCATCGAGGTGAGCCCCGAGAACATCCTGACGAGCGGCTGTCTAGGGACTGTCTCTTATACACATCTCCGAGCCCACGAGACTAA
>URWS01000255.1 GCA_900551605.1 uncultured Collinsella sp.
GGTCACCAAGCACAACCTCAAGTACCGCCGCTACTACCACCAGTTCGACTACTAATTCCATTTGGGGGAAACCGCAATGAGGCAATACATCTTTGCCAGCCACGCGCATTTTGCGACCGGCATCAAAGAGAGCACCGAGCTGCTCTCGGGCGCGCGCGATAACGTCCACGACCTGTCGATGTTTGTCGACGGCCGCACCGACGTCGCCGAGGAGGCCGCCAAGCTCCTGGCGACCTTCGACCCCGCCGACGACGTAATCGTGTGCACCGACCTGTTTGGCGGCAGCGTCAACAACGAGTTCACCAAGATCGTCCAGACGCGCCCCAACACCTACCTGATCGCCAACATGAATCTGCCGCTGCTGATCCAGCTGCTCTTTTCGGACCAGGAGGCTCCCGCCGATCAGGTTATCCGCGAGATCCTCGCGGCTGACGACACGCGCGTCAAGTTTGTCAACGACCTGCTGACCGATGCGGATGACGAGGAAGAGTTCTAGTCACCGCCTGCTATTAATGGGGCCGGGTTTCCGGCATGAGACCTTTGGGGGTCAATCATGATTCAACTGCTTCGCGTCGACCATCGTCTGCTTCATGGCCAGGTGGCCGTCTCTTGGGTCCAGGGCTTGGGCTCCGACTGCATCTTCTGCGTTGGCGACAAGGTTGCCAACGATCCCGTCTGGAAGACTACGCTCAAGATGGGAAAGCCGGCCAACGTCAAGCTCGTCATCAAGGACATGGAGCACGCCATCGAGGCCATCAACTCCGGTGTTACCGATAAGTACAAGATGATCATCTGCGTCGCCAGCATCGCCGAGGCCAAGCAGCTTGTCGACGGCTGCCCGCAGATCACCTCCATCAACCTGGGCAACACCAAGTCCAAGGACGAGCAGCGTCCCGATGCCCGTAAGATCTCCCGCCAGATCTTTGTGACTGCTGCCGAGGAAGAGGACATTCGCGAGCTCGTCGGCCGCGGTGTCGAGGTCGAGATTCGCGCTCTGGCCGACGACCCCAAGGTCGATGCCCTAAGCGCCCTCTAATTGGGAACCACGGGCGGCGCGCACGGCGCCGCCCCTATTCGTGGGCGTACCGGATAAACGCTTTACCCGTTACCCCCATCTACCGTTCACCGGGAGTACACGCCCGTTGAGCGATTGGTATTAAATAGTTTTCGCATGACTATATAATTGGTATCAAATCATTTGCACCGGTTTAGGTGTTAACAGCACACCGGTACAAGCTGGATCTGTCTGGGCGATTGTCGGCATGGAAAAGGGCGCGCTGACAAGTCGGGAATCGCCGCGCGGATCCAAGAGGGATCAAAGGGAGGAACAATGCTTGTTCAAGCGATCCTCATCGGACTTATCGCTGCCTTCGGTAAGCTCGATTATCAGCTCGGTACGCTCTATGCGTTCCGCCCGATCGTTCTGTGCCCGCTCGTCGGCATAGTGCTCGGGGACCTGCAGTCCGGCCTCGCCATCGGTGCGAGCCTCGAGCTGCTCTTCATGGGTTCAATCTCCATCGGCGCTTACGTGCCGCCCGATGAGTGTATTGGCGGTGTGCTCGCCTGCGCCTTCGCTATTCAGCTGGGTCAGAGCACCGAGGCCGCTATCGCGCTCGCGATGCCCATCGCCACTCTGTGCTTGGCCATTAAGAACGTCGTCAACGCCGGTATGCCCCTTCTGGTCGACCGTGCCGACGTCTTTGCCAGCAAGGGTAACCTCAAGGGTATCTACGCTATGCACTGGATTATCGGTCTCGTGATTGTCGTCCTGGCCTTTATCCTGTGCTCGGTCTCCTTCTATCTGGGTGCCGACGCCGTTCAGGGCCTGCTCGACTTCATCCCGACGTTCGTCCTCGATGGCTTTGGCGTCGCAGCCAACATCCTGCCTGCCATGGGCTTCGCCATGCTCGGCCGTCTGGTGCTTACCAAGCAGCTCGTGCCGTTCTACTTCCTGGGCTTCCTGCTGTGCTCCTATGCCAACGTGCCCGTCCTCGGCGTCGCCCTGATCGCAATCATCATCGGCATCGACAAGTACGACCTGCTGGGCCTTGGTGGCGCCCAGTCCCAGCTTTCTGTGGAAGGGGATGAGGACGATGACTTCTAATTCCGAGAACCAGATTACTCGCTCCGACCTCATTAAGAGCGCCGTGAACACCGGCGCCCTGGGCATGGAATTCTCCTGGACCTACTACAAGCAGATGAACATTGCCTTCTGCCTGATGGTCGCCAACATGCTCAAGAAGATCTATGCCGGCCGTCCCGATGATTACGCCGAGGCCTTGCACCGTCACAGCGCATTCTTCAACATCACCCCGCAGCTCGCTCCCTTCGTGGGTGGCATCGCGATGGCCATGGAAGAAAAGGTCGCTCGTGGCGAGGTTGAGCCCGAGAGCGTCAACGACATCAAGGCCGCCCTCATGGGTCCGCTTTCCGGCCTGGGTGACTCCTTCTTCCTGTCCACCCTGCGCGTCGTCGCCGCTGCCGTGGGCATCAGCCTGTGCCAAGCCGGCAACGTCTTTGGCCCCATCGCCTTCCTGCTCGTCTACAACATCCCGGCGTTCCTGATTCGTATCTTTGGCGCTATCAAGGGTTATGAGCTAGGCATTGGCTTCCTCGACGAGGCTCAGAAGACCGGCCTGATGCAAAAGATCATGGCCTGCGTCGGCATTGTCGGCGTCATGGTCGTCGGCGCCATGAGCAAGGACATGTTCTGGGCTTCGTTGCCCATCGCCATTGGTCAGGGCGACTCCGCCCAGACTCTCCAGGACATCCTGGACGGTATCATGCCCGGTATGCTCGGCATGGCCGCCTTCTGGCTCTACTATTGGCTGCTCTCCAAGAAGATCAACCCGATGGTCCTGATCCTCTGCACCATGGTCGTGGGCATCATCGGCGCTTACTTTGGCGTGCTTGCCTAATATGTTCGAATCGCGCTTCCATCGCGTCTAACGGTTGCGTCGATCTTTGGGGGCTTGTCGCATCTGCGGCGGCCCCCTGTTTTTTAAAACTCCGTACGAAAGGGGAGGGCTATGGTCGTACCCGAGCTTTCGCTCATGAACATCAACCATCGTTATTACA
>URWS01000256.1 GCA_900551605.1 uncultured Collinsella sp.
ATAGCGGGTGGGTTGAAGCTGGCCGCTGCGCGCCCAGCAGACTAAAGTCTTGAACTCAAAGGTGGGACAAATGTCCCGCCTCTTTTGAATGCCACCGTTTCCGTACCACAAACAGCAGGGCAATCGCTATAATGCAAGCCCAGTAAAAACACGATGAGCCATAAGGCGAAATTCGAAGGATATGCATACGATGTCGCAAAACGATCGAACTCAACTGATTCCCGATCCGCAGCAGCCCAGCAGGCACACCGGGGGCGTTCAGTCACCGCGTCCTATCGCGCCGAGCCACGGTCAGCAGCGTGGTGCGGCAAACGTTTCTCAACGCCCGAACCAACAGCGACAGCAGCGTCAACAACGTCAGCAGCGCCAGGCAAACGGCAATGCGCCCAAGCAGCCCCCCACGCACGCTCGAGGCGATCGCGGCCCCGCGCGCAAGTCTGCCGGCAACAATAAGTCGGGCAAAAAAACGACGCTCTTTGTCGTCCTGGGTCTTATCGTCATTGTCTATATCGTTGGCATCGTAGCGTTTTCGCAGCTAGCCTACCCCAACACCACCATTGCCGGCGTCGACGTCTCGTTCTCCAACGCTTCGTCTGCCGCCACCAAGGTCAACTCGGCATGGAAGCACTATAAGCTCACCGTGACAGGCGATGACTTTAGCTGGACCTATCAGCCCGAGTCCGATGAACCCATCGTCGACGGTGAAGCTGCTGCAAAAGAAATCATCAGCCACAACGAAGCCTTTATTTGGCCGGTCCGCCTTGTGGAATCCTTAAGCGGCAAGACCAAAACAACCGCTACCTCCAACGAAGTCGATCTTGATCAAGATGTCGACCTGTCCATGCTCTCCGACACCTTTGACCAAAAGAAGTTTGAGAAGGATCTGGGCGTTGCCATCGACGAGTTTAACGAGGGGCGTTCGGGCACGTTTGAGGCCAATAGCTCCTATGACGAGCAGGCCGGCAAGTTTACCGTCGAGAAGGCGCGCTCCAACGAAAAACTCAACCGCGAGCATGTCATTAAGTATGCCGAGCTCGAGCTTGCCTCGCTGGCCGAGACCGTAGATCTTTCCAAGCTCGGCAACGATGCCTATGAGCCGCTCAATGGAACGCTGACCGATGATCAGATTCAGGCCGCATGCGATGCCGCCAACAACTTCCTGGGCGTCAACGTGACCCTCAAGCTCAACGGCGAGGATGCCGGCAAGGTTGATGGCGGCTCCGTATTGCAGTGGATCAGCTTTGCCGATCCGGCCAACCCCACGCTCGATACGTCGCAGATCAGCAACTGGGCAGCCGAGCTCGCCAACGGCTTTAATACCGTGGGCTCCACTCGCTGGTGGACGCGTGCCGACGGCAAGCAGTGCGCCGTCGAAGGCGGTGACTTTGGTTGGTCCATCGACAACAGCTCGCTCGCCAAGCAGGTCGAGGACGCCATTAACAACAAGCAGTCCGGCGAAATCGAAATCAAGTACTCCCAGAAGGCCGACACCTTTACCGCAAAGGGAGAGCCCGACTGGAAGGCGTATATCGACGTCGACCTGTCCGAGCAGCACGCGCGCTACTATGACGAGAACGGTAATATCGTTTGGGAGGCCAACTTTATTTCCGGCAAACCGGGCGAAGACGCAACCCCCGAGGGCGTGTGGCAGATCAACAGCAACAATGGTGCGAGTACGCTGATCGGCGCCAAGGACCCAGAGACGGGCAAGCCCAAATACGAGAGCCCGGTCAGCTACTGGATGCCGTTCGAGGGCAACATGATCGGCTTCCATGACGCCACCTGGCAAAACGACAAGAGCTTCGACAACGCCGAGTCGTACAAGTGGTGCGGCAGCCACGGATGCATTAACCTGCGCCTGGCCGACGCCAAGGCGCTTCACGACTGCATCAAAGTCGGCCTGTGCGTGGTTGTTCACTCATAGTGCAACGCGCGCCATCAAATAACGTGGAACTGCCGAATCCTATCTAACAGTTCCGAAAGAAATCGTCCTATGCGCCCGCCCCAACCGGTGGGCGCATATACTTATCTAGGTTCTTTCTATAAAGGAGACGCTATGCCGAATGTCCCCACGATCACCCCGGGCCCAGACGATACCGAGCGCACGCCCGAAGGTGCCACCGAAACGATTCCTCTGATTACAAACGTACATGCCGACAAGCAGAGCGAACGCACGAACGATACGGCTGAGATTTCCGATGAAGAGGCGTATGCCAAGCTCAAGGCAAAACGGGCCGAACGTCGACGTAAAAAGCTGATTCGACGCGGTATTGCCGCCGGCGTCGTGGGCGCCATCGCTCTCATTGCCATTGTCGCAACACTGGTTATCAATGCGCAGCCACAGGGCGCTAGCGGGCCTGTGACCGACATGGTGACCGAGGGCACGTTTACCACAACGGTCGAGGCGAAAGGCCAGCTCAAACCCATTTCGTCCTCAGTGGTCTCCCCTTCTGTCGACGGTACGGTCGATTCGATCAACGTGCAGGCAGGCCAATCCGTCAACGAGGGCGACGTGCTTATGACCATTAAAAACAACGAGC
This sequence comes from uncultured Collinsella sp., assembly GCA_900551605.1. Classification (GTDB taxonomy): domain Bacteria; phylum Actinomycetota; class Coriobacteriia; order Coriobacteriales; family Coriobacteriaceae; genus Collinsella. The sequence goes on from URWS01000256.1 coordinate 2,541, forward strand.
TCGATCGCAACGTTGCCGAGGCGCAGCGTGCAGTTGCAGCCGCCCAGGAAGACCTCGCCAACGCGCAGAAAGCCGCAGCTGCTGCGCAGGCCACCCCAACGACGGACGCCGATGGAGCTTCCGCAGCGGCTGGTGTCTCCGCGGCATCAGCGGACACGAACGCCGTATCGGCCGCGCAGCGCAGCCTCGCTTCGGCCCAGGCAAACCTCGACCAGGCGAACGCCAAGGCCGCTAGCCGTACGGTAACGGCCCCGAGCTCGGGCAGCATCGTGGAGCTCAACGCCAAGGTGGGCGCCACGGTAACAGGCGGCATGATCATGGGCGAAAGCGATACGAGCGGCGGCAAGCAGTGCATGCAGATCGCCGACCTGTCCAAGATGAAGGTAACCGTGCAGGTGGGCGAAAAGGATATCGCCAAGATCGCCGTTGGGCAGAGCGCCAACGTCACGTATCCCGCGTTTCCCGATATCGTGAGCCAGGGAACGGTCACGGCCATCGCCTCGGTGGCAAACTCCGACGCCGCCAACGGTGGCGGC
>URWS01000257.1 GCA_900551605.1 uncultured Collinsella sp.
GTCTCGTGGGCTCGGAGATGTGTATAAGAGACAGGAAGCTCGGTCCAGGCAAGGGCATCCTGTTTGCGATTGACGAGGCGCAATCGGCGTCTATCGAGGAACTGGCGGCTCTTGCCGTTCTCTATCAGCAGGTGCTCGGAGACCAGGATGCCACGGGCTTGCCCGATAGCGACCAGCGCGGTCTTGCGCTGGTGTTCGCCGGCTTACCCAGTATGGTTGACGACCTGCTCGAAGAGCCGAGCGTGACGTTTTTGCGGCGTGCCCAGCAGCGTACGCTGGGGGCGATATCTTTGCCCAAGGTGCGCGATTCATATGTCCGGACGGTCAAAGACGCTGGTCTTTACGTTGACGCGGGGACGGCGGACCTTGCGGCGCGCAAGAGCATGGGGCATCCCTACATGGTTCAGCTGGTGGGCTATTACATGTGGCGGTCTGCTGTCCGGCGTGGCTCGCAGGTCATTGAAGAGCGCGATGTCGAGGATGGTCATGCGGATGCCGTCTCCGAGTTCTACGAAGCGGTTGACGCGCCCCTGTATTACGGGCTGCGCAGTCCGCAACGCCTCTTTATCGAGGCTATGGCTGCTGATGAGGGTAAACCGACGCGCATGGCGGATATCATTGAGCGCTGTGATCGTACCCAGAGCTGGGCGAGTAAATATCGCGCAAGCCTGATTCGCGAGCGCGTCATCGAGGCTGCCGGATACGGCCTCGTCCGGTTTACCGTGCCCATGCTGGGCGAGTATATCCGCGACCGCATTTTATGGCACGAGTAGGGTGATAAAGGTGACGGAACAGAAGATGAGCCCGCAGGCTATCGAGGTGCGTGGCGCGCGTGTCCACAACCTCAAGGACATCGATATCGATATCCCGCTGGGAAAGCTCGTGGGTATTGCCGGCGTGTCGGGCTCGGGCAAGAGTTCGCTGGCGTTGGGCGTCCTCTATGCCGAGGGCTCGCGTCGTTACCTGGAGGCGCTCAGCACCTATACTCGTCGTCGCCTGACGCAGGCTGAGCATGCCCAGGTAGACGAGGTGCTGCATGTGCCGGCGGCGCTCGCGTTGCATCAACGCCCCAGCGTGCCAGGTGTGCGCTCGACCTTTGGCACCATGACCGAGCTCAACAATAGCCTGCGTCTGCTCTTTAGCCGTTGCGCCCATCACGTGTGCCCGCACTGCGGGGCGCGCGTGGAGCCGAGCCTTAACGTTGCCGCTGGCCTGTCGCTCACGTGCTCCGCATGTGGTCGCGAGTTCTACGCGCCGGGCGCCGAGGATTTGGCTTTCAATAGTGGTGGTGCGTGCCCTACCTGCGGCGGCACCGGTGTCATGCGCGAGGTGGACGAGGCGAGTCTGGTGCCCGATGAGTCCAAGACCATCAACGAAGGCGCGGTGCTTCCTTGGGGCACGCTCATGTGGGACCTGATGAAGCAAGTTGCCGGTGAGATGGGCGTGCGCACCGACGTGCCGTTTAACCAGCTCACGCCTCTAGAGCGCGACATCGTGTTCCATGGTCCGGCGGTTAAAAAGCACATTCTCTACGTTCCCAAAAACGGCGAGGGCGCCACGCCGCTCGACTTTACCTATTACAACGCCGTCTATACCGTTGAGAATGCGCTTGCCAAGGTTAAGGACGATAAGGGCCTCAAACGCGTTGCACGCTTTTTGTGCGAGGGGCCATGCCGTGACTGTGGCGGCACGCGTCTCTCCGAGGCCGCGCGCCAGCCCCAGGTGCGCGGTATCAATCTGGCGCAGGCCGCGGCCATGACGCTGGGCGAGGCGATTGAGTGGGTGCGCGGGGTGCCCGCATCCTTGCCGGCCGAGATGCAGCCCATGGCGACGGATATCTGCGATTCGTTTTTGAGCACGGCTCGTCGTCTGGTCGACCTGGGTCTCGATTACCTTTCACTCGACCGCGCCGGTGCCACGCTCTCCACGGGTGAGCGCCAGCGTGTGCAGCTCGCCCGCGTGGTACGCAATCGATCGACGGGCGTGCTTTATGTGCTGGACGAGCCCTCGATCGGCTTGCATCCGGCAAATGTCGACGGCCTGGTTGGCGTGATGCGCGACCTGGTAGGCGACGGCAACACCGTGGTTGTTGTCGACCACGATACGCGCGTACTGGCGGAAGCTGACTATCTGGTCGAGATGGGCCCCGTTGCCGGAGCAGGCGGCGGTAACGTGATCGCTGCAGGTACGGTGGACGAGGTCGAGCAATCGCAGGGCAGCCGCATCGCGCCGTTTTTGTGCTCAGAGTCCAAGCGCTTGCGTCCACAGGTGACTGACGAGGAAATGTTCGACCAGGGACATATCCGCATGGCAACCGATGCCATCCATACCGTAAAACCGCTCGAAGTCGATATCCCGCGCGGCCGCCTTGTCGCGGTGACGGGCGTTTCGGGCTCGGGCAAGACGACGTTGGTGCTCGAGACACTCATCCCGGCACTTAAGGCACAGGCAGCTGGCGAGCGTCTGCCAAGACACGTGCGTTGGGTCGATGCCGAGGGTATTGCCCGCGCAAACCTGATTGACGCCACGCCCATCGGCGCCAACGTGCGCTCGACGGTCGCAACCTATGCCGACATCCATGACGAGCTGCGTCGTGCCTTCGCCCGCACGCCCGAGGCCAAGGCAGCCGGCTACAAGGCGGGTGCCTTTAGCTACAACACCGGCGCCTTGCGCTGCCCTACGTGCGATGGCACGGGCTCGATATCGCTCGATGTGCAGTTTTTGCCCGACGTCGAGATCGTCTGCCCGGCATGTCGAGGCTCGCGTTATGCAGACACGGCTTCGCGTATCCATCGTGAGGGCAAGGACGGGAGCTTGCTTGCGTTGCCGCAGCTCATGGACATGAATGTGGACGAGGCTATCGACGCCACGGTGGGACTCAAGAAAGTTCAGACGCGCTTGCAGACCTTGCACGACCTGGGATTGGGTTATCTCACGCTTGGTGAGCCTACGCCGGCGCTTTCGGGCGGCGAGGCACAGCGCCTTAAGCTTGCGAGCGAGATGGGCCGCGTGCAGGATGATGCCGTATTCGTGTTCGACGAGCCTACGATCGGACTACATCCGCTCGAT
>URWS01000258.1 GCA_900551605.1 uncultured Collinsella sp.
GGCTCACGATGACGGTCGTCAGCGGCAACCCGCCCTCGGCGGCGCTTCGCCATGCCATCCGCGAGCGCAGCGTGCGCGGCGCCGCCGAGGGCGGGTTGCCGCTGACGACCGTCATCGTGAGCCAGCGCGTCTCGACCGTGCGCGATGCCGACATGATCTGTGTGCTCGATCACGGTTCGGTTGCGGGCCTGGGTACGCACGACGAGCTGTACGCAAGCTGCCAGCTCTACCGCGAGATTTGCCAGTCGCAGCTCCGCCGTGAGGAGCTCGAGGGCCAGCAGGGGAGTGCGACGCCCGCTTCGGACTCCGCCCCTGCATCCACCCGCGCAAAGGAGGGCTGCTAAATGAATCCGTATACTTCTTCCGGTTCGGTCGCCACGATGACGGCCAATGTGTCCGGTAGCGATAACCTCAACGATCTGGGTGACGGCCCGCGCCAGCCCGGCGACCCCGAGCGCTACCCCGTGGGCGCGGTGACTCGCCGCCTGATGGGCTACGTCCGTCCGCACCGCATCTCGTTTGCGGCGTCGTTTGTGAGTGCCGCCATCTCGGTGATTCTGCAACTCTATACGCCCATCCTCGTCGGCGAGGGCATCGATCTCATCGTTGCCGCCGGACAGGTGGACTTCGATGCGCTGCTGCCGCTTGTCACCAAGCTCGCGATTGTCGTGATGGGCGCTGCGGCGTTCCAGTGGCTGCAGGGCTACTGTGTTAACCGCCTGTCCTACGAGACGGTGCGCGACATGCGCGTGGAGGCGAGCGACAAGCTCAGCCGCATGCCGCTCAGCTTTATCGACAGCCATGCCCACGGCGACCTTATGAGCCGTGTGGTCAACGATGTCGACCAGGTGGGCGACGGCCTGCTGCAGGGCTTCACGCAACTCTTTACTGGAGTCATCACTATCGTGGGCACGCTCGCGTTTATGCTCTCCATCAACCTGACCATGACGCTCGTGGTGGTGCTTGTCACACCTCTTTCCATCTTTGCGGCGGGCGCCATCGCCAAGCTCTCCAACAAGAGCTTTACAGCGCAGCAGCGCATTCAGGGCCAGCTGGGCGGCCATATCGAGGAGTATGTGGGTGAGCAAAAGCTCGTGGACGCCTTCGCCTATGGACCGAACGCGCAGCAGCGTTTCGACGCCCTCAACGCCGAGCTCTACACCGCGGGTGAGCGCGCGCAGTTTATGGGTTCGCTCTCTAACCCCGGCACGCGCTTTATCAACAACATCATCTATGCCGTGGTGGCCGTGATCGGCTGCGTTGGCGTGATTACGGGCGTGCCCGCGGCGCTCACGGTGGGCGGTGTGCAGATCTTCCTGTCTTACGCCAACCAGTACACCAAGCCGTTCAACGAGGTCACCAACGTCATCACGCAGATCCAGACGGCCTATGCCTCGGCGCGCCGCATGTTTGCGCTGCTCGATGCACGCGAGCAGGAGCCCGATGCCGCGGATGCCGTTGAACTCACAGCCCCGCAGGGTGAGGTCGCCTTTGAGCATGTGGACTTTAGCTACGTGCCCGACCGCAAGCTGCTGCAGGACATCTGCATCGACGCCAAGCCCGGTATGCGGTTTGCCCTCGTTGGCCCCACGGGCTGCGGTAAGACGACGCTCATCAACCTGCTGCTGCGCTTTTACGACATCGATGCCGGGCGCATCGTGGTCGACGGGCATTCCTCGCGCGACTACACGCGTGAGAGCCTGCGCCGCGCCTTTGGCATGGTGCTGCAGGACACTTGGCTGTTCGAGGGCACGGTGGCGGAAAACATCGCCTACGGCTGTCCTGACGCCACGCGCGAGCAGGTTATCGAAGCTGCCAAGCGCGCGCATGCGCACAAGTTTATCGTGCAGCTGCCAGGCGGCTACGATACGGTCATCGGCGAGGACGGCGGCACGTTTAGCCAGGGTCAAAAACAGCTGCTGTGCATCGCGCGCGTCATGCTCACCGACCCGGCTATCTTGCTGCTGGACGAGGCGACCTCGAGCATCGATACCCGCACCGAGCTGCAGGTGCAGGCGGCATTCGACGAGCTCATGGCCGGTCGCACAAGCTTTGTCGTGGCGCACCGCCTGAGCACCATCCGCAACGCCGACTGCATTCTGGTGATGCGCGACGGCCAGATTATCGAGCGCGGCACGCACGATGAGCTGTTGGCGGCAGGTGGCTTCTACGCCGAGCTCTACCGCAGCCAATTCGCCCAGTGAGCAAGACGCGGGACATGTAACGCAGCGCTAGGGCGCGAGCGTGTCAACGGGGGCAACGATGATGCCCTCGGGCGTTGTGTGGACCGGCATGCCGAACCCGATGACGATGAGTTTGGCCGCGGGAGGCCTCTCGCCGCGTTCGACCAGCTTGCGCTCGAGTCGAAGCAGGTTTGCAGACGCCTCGGGGATCTGCGGGCTTCCGAGTTTTACTTCCACGGCAATCCAAGTTCCATCGCGCCTGTGTATAACGGCATCGACCTCGAGATCGTCGGCGTCGTGGTAGTGGGACACCGATGAGTCATTTGCGGCGGCATAGACCTTAAGGTCGTGCAGGACGAGGGATTCGAAGAGCAGCCCCAGTGTCTTCGGGTCGGATGCCAATGACTCCGGATTTGCTCCGAGCAGCGCAACGGCAAGCGAAGGGTCGGCGAGGTGCCTTTTCGCACTTTGCCGCAGCTTTACCGGCGACCTGAGCGCCGGATGCCAAGCCGGGATATCGTCGATGATATTGATTCGTCTCAGAGCATCCATGTATCTGGAGACCGAATTCTTCGAAACGCCGGTACCGATATCTTTATCGATGGACTTCGATCCAGCAAGTGTCGACTCATTTCGCGCAAGCGATGTCAAAAGAGACCTGACCTTGACCGGATCACGTTTGACGCCGTCAGTTCTAGAAACATCCGATTCGCATACGCCATCAACATAAGCAGCGGCAATCCGCATAGCATTTTCAGTTGTTTTCCCCATCGCTTGAGGCCAACCACCGCGACACAGCAAATCGGCGATGCCGGCGACACCAGCGATCGATCCTGTCTCTTATACACATCTCCGAGCCCACGAGACTAAGGCGAATCTCG
>URWS01000259.1 GCA_900551605.1 uncultured Collinsella sp.
CCGTACGCTTGAACTGAGAAGGGGGAGGCCTCGCGGCCTCCCCCTTTTTTGCGTTTACGGGTTTTTGTCTCACATAGTGGCTGTGTTTTATAACCCTCGTTTGTCGCATCTTCTGTGAACGGGCTACAATAACTTAGTCTGTGCGATATGGAGGTGAACATGGCTGAAGCTGGTATCGGCGTTGATATCGTCGAGATTTCCCGCATGAAATCAATTCTTGAAAAGACGCCGTCGTTTGCTCGGCGTGTGTTTACCGAAGAAGAGCGTGCGTATTGCGATGCATCATCGCGTCCCGCTGCTCACTATGCGAGTCGCTTTGCTTCGCGCGAGGCGGTGCTTAAAGCTCTCGGCACGGGTTTTAGTCAAGGCGTGGGTCGCAAGGATGTTTCGGTAACGCGTGATAAACTCGGCAAACCGAAGGCGCTGCTTTCGGGCCGTGCTCTCGAGATCGCTCAAGAACTGGGTGTTGTTGAGGTCGCTCTTTCCATTACGCTTACGGGAGACTTGGCCGTTGCGAATGCCATCGCGATTACCGAAGATGCTCGACCTAAGCCAAAAGATGAAAAACTGAGCACCAAGAAACGCGTTGCGCAGACATTTAAAGAGGCTCGCTCTGTTTTAGATGAGCTTGAGCAGCTGCAGAATTCAGCATTGACGGAGCACCTGGGCGATGCTTCGCAAGATACGCTAGGAGCATAGATGAAACCGGTTTTGAGTACCGAAGAAGTCGTTCGTCTCGAGGATATCATCGAACGAGAAGGGACTTCGAAGGCCGAGCTTATGGAGCTGGCGGGTGAGTTTGCCGCCAACGAGGTCTTGAAGCTCAATCCCGATCGGGTTCTCGTTCTGGTCGGTTTTGGTAATAATGGCGGCGACGGTTGGGTTGCCGCCGATATCCTGAGCCATAAGGGTGTGGACGTGGATATCGTTTCTCCGGTTGAGCCGGATGAGATTCCTGCTGCTCTGGCACGTCATGTTGCTCGTCGTACGGCCGGCCGCGATGTGCACGTTTGCGTCGGCCCCTCGCGTGATGAACTCGAGGTTTTGATCGATAAGGCCGATGTTGTTGTCGATGCCATTTTTGGTACCGGTTTCCACGGGAATCTGCGTGCGCCGTTCTCCATTTGGATTCCTACGGTCAATGAATGCGCCGATTGTGTCGTATCCATTGATGTCCCCTCGGGCCTGAATGCCGAGACGGGCGTTGTTGATGACGACTGCATTCGTGCCGAACATACGGTGACGATGATTGCGCCCAAGATTGGTCTGTATAGCGCTGATGGCCCTGAGTATGCTGGCGATTTGATCTGCGGCAATCTTTACGACCGTCTTGACGAGGTCATCGATGATGTCGACCACGCCGCCGAGATCGTCGAGCCCGGTGACTTAGTTGATTACTTTGCTCCACTACCTACGAATATCGATAAGTATTCCCGTGGCTCTGTGCTTATTGTCGCCGGATCTGCGCAATATCCTGGTGCTGCCATTATGGCGGCCAAGTCTGCAGCTCGCGCGGGTGCTGGTTACGTGGCAGTCGCGGCTCCTGACGCCTGCGCCAATCTTATTCGCATGGCACTTCCTTCGATTCCCGTCTTTGCTATTCCGTCTGATTCCCGCGGCTCCTTTGGCGCCGCTGCGCGCATGACTGTGTGCGAGATTGCAAAGAAGTACAGCTGTGTACTGTGCGGTCCCGGTATGACGACATCTGCCGGCGCTATGCAGGTGGTTTCGGGCTTGCTCGAGCTTGATGTGCCGCTTATTTTGGACGCCGATGCACTCAACTGCCTTGCTAAGATTGCCATTGACGGTATTGATAGTAATCCCGAGATGTATCGTCGCGAGCAGCCGTTGGTTATGACGCCGCACTATCGTGAGCTTTCGCGTCTGGTTGCCGGTGACGAGGTGAACGACCTTGGTACCGCGATTGCGGCCGCGCAGAAGGTTGTCTGGGCTGCAGGCTCCGACAATCTGGTGGTCATTGCCAAGGGGCCGACGACGGCTATCTGTGGCGTTGAGCGTGTGCTGCTGCCGCTCTCGGGTCCGGCTTCTCTGGCAACTGCCGGTTCGGGTGATGTTCTCGCGGGTATTTTGGCCGGCACGCTTGCCACCATGCGCGACGAGATGGATCGTTGGGAGTTGCTGTATTCGTACGCCGTCGCACTTCACAGCTACGCCGGTTTTGCCGCGGCGACGGAGTATGGTGAGAAGAGCGTCATCGCGACCGATCTTATCGACTTGATCGGTCCTGCCATGGAACTGGCGGCAAAGGATGCGCTCGAAGATCTGGGAATCATGGACGAAGGGTCGGATGACTAATCATGAATAAAGCCGATTTGACGCGCTGGTCCTGGGTCGAGATCGACCGCGGGGCGCTCCGTCGCAACACGAGGGCCTATAAGAACTTGCTGAATCCACGTCAGCGCCTGTGCTGCGTGGTCAAGGCCGATGCTTATGGTCATGGAGCTGTTGAGTGCGCCAAGATCATGTATTCGGCCGGTGCCGACATGTTTGCCGTGGCGACGGTTAACGAGGGCGTTGAGCTCCGACAGGGCGGGATTACGAAACCCATCCTCATCCTAAGCGAGCCGCCTATCGAGGCCATTCCGACGTTGCTCGAGTTTGATATCATGCCCTCGGTCTATACGTCTGACTTTACTCTTGCGTATGGCGAATGTGCCGTCGCGGCGGGCAAAGTGGGCAAGTATCATCTCGCCATCGAGACGGGCATGAATCGTATCGGCGTTCACTACACGCAGGTGCTCGACTTTGTCCGCGGTATAAATTTCCATCGCGGTATTCAGTGCGACGGCGTATTTACGCACTTCGCCACGGCCGATGAACCTTCGGGCTGGGACTACAAGCTGCAGTGTCAGCGCTTTACCGAGGCCGTTCAGGCCATTAAGGATGCGGGTTTTGAGTGCGGTATCGTGCACTGCGCCAACACGCCGTCCTCGATGCTCGACCCCTCGATGCATTTTGATATGATCCGCGCCGGCGTTGGCTTGTATGGCATGCAGCCGTGCGAGCTGAGTGGCCGCGTGATGCAGCTTGATCCCGTTATGA
>URWS01000260.1 GCA_900551605.1 uncultured Collinsella sp.
GCCGGGGCCCGACACGCCTGGCCCGCAGTACGTGTCGTCCGCGATGATCAGGCTCTCCGCGCCCGCGGCACAAGAAGGCCCGCCCAGCAAAACGCACAGGCAGGTCCTTGCGCTGGATTTCCTTCAGCACGAGCGCAGGACCAAGATCAAAGCTGATGGCACCAATCCACGGCATGATCTCGACCATCTTCTGCGCCAAGCTCAAGAAGAAGGAGTATCACCCTACAGCCCAAGCAGCTCCTTAGGAAACACACTTCGACAATCTTTGACACCCATGGCAAATAGAACTTTAGCGCTGGCATCCGTGTTCAGCGAATCACTCAACTTGACTGCGTTAAGCAATATTTGACGACGGAGCTTATTGAAATCATCCTTCGTCAGCACAAGCTAAAGATCATTTAAAACGTCGACGAAATTAACGTCACAGGACGGAGACACCTTCGCACAGAACAGACGCTCGTCATGCGCGCAGATATTTCAAAATCTTTAATGTGATCGTATGCAAGTCTTAGCCTACGAGGGCTGATGTGCTTATCGACTTCATGCGTCTCGGAATAGAGATCAGAAAACGACTTGGCAATGGAATTTCTCATACTTTCTGGCTGGAACTCGTAAAACTTGAATGCCTGACCAAGCATCAAATAATTCATAAGAATCCATACAGGCGTATTGTCGTGATTATTTTCGTAATGACGAATGTAGTCCCTTTTATAATCACTTTTCCATTTTTTAGACCTACATAGTACCTTCTCGAAATCACCGATAAGCGTGTCGATCTTTTTTCGATAGCCGGCATCAGAACGATAGGATTCTCTGTCAAGGTATGCTTCTGTGGTATCTTTATGAGCCATAGCAAACCGATAAGAGCAGACGGTCTTAAGAACTGCCTCCGCCTTGTTAAAAAAATCAAACATCAGCAGGCGCAACGTTCGATCGAATTCGAATAAACGATAGATATCAGAAAACTTGGCCCCTGTAACGAAAAGCTCTTGGCCGGGGTCTCACCGTTCGTCGAGAAACAAATCCTTGTAGCCGTTAACAACCGGGTAGTATCCCTCACGCTCCAGAACTAAACGAGTATCGTTATCGCATTCAAGCCCACGGCTTTCAAGAATAGCAATCTGCTCGGCAATAGATTTAAATGTCTTATCCATATGGGCCCCTTAAACGCGAAAACCGCCTTTCGGCGGTTCCCACGGACCAAGCCGGACGTACCGTCGCAAGGCCTCATCACAACAGTTACTTTAAGGGAGAACTCGGGGGCCGTCAATCCAATAACGGTAGCCAGATGTCAAAAGAAAACGGGGCAGAACCGCTTGCGCAATCCCGCCCCGATAAGCCCAAAGGCTTTGTTATGTAGCGTTAGTTTAGTACGCCCACCGCCACGGTCAATCGCTTCATGAAGAGAAGCGCCGCGACCGCCGCGTTCTCCTGAGGAATCCCGCAGCCGTCGACGAGAGAGACGGCCCGCGCGTCGCGGGCGAAATCGAGAACGTTATGACCCGAGTGCTTGGAGGCGATCATGAGGGGAATCGATAAGTTCAAGGAGCGCTTCGCAGGTCACGATGGCGACTGTTCATGCGAGTGCTCCTTTCGCTCTCGAAACTTATTTCACCCCAGGTAGGGCCCCAGCTCCTCGAATATGTCTCCGACCCTGGTCGCCGGGTTCCGGTCCGAGGGCCTCATGTTGCCGAGGCTGTCGTGGTGGCCGTCCAGGCGCGCGGCCCTCGCTAACGCCTCCTCGCGATTCTCTTCGACGAGATCGAAGAGCCCGTCGATGTTCTTTCGGTAGTCGACGCCGAACCCCTTCGACATCGCCTGCGACAGCGCCCTCTGGCACTCCGCCGCCGACATCGGAGCCGACGTGTAGCGCAGGTGCAGGAGCGGCCACAGTTCGAAGCAGGGGTTCGACCACAGCGCATGGAACGTCCTCGACCCGTCGGAGAGCTCGGCGCACTTGCGCTCCATCGCGTCGAAGTCTGCCGCTGGGAAGTCGTCCTTGTCGAACACGGGCCACACGTGGTCGAACGTCTCTGGCGCGTAGCGGCAGTGCTCGACGGCGAAGTCGAGCAGGTCGAGCGTGTGCTTGCCGGTTCCCTTGACGACGATGGAGACCTTGCGGCCGTTCGCCGCATCCAGCGCCGCGCGCACGCCCTCGAAGTAGCGGGGCTCGGTCTCCTTGCCTTCGCTCACCACGAGGTGGCGCGTCATCTGGACCATGCGAGAGCGGCCCTCGCGCCTGCCGCTGCGCCAGTCCCTCGCCTTCTTCGCCACCATGCTAGTCCCACTCCTCGATGCGGGTGAGGTACGGGTCGGCGCCGTAACGGCCCGACAGGTACTGCTTGTCGAAGGCTGCGTTCTTGCTGACCAGGTTACCGTTGGCCTCGTGGATGTCGGCGAGCGACCACAGCTGGCTGGCCTCCCCCTCGCCGCGCGCCGCGAACCATATCTCGTCGCGGCGAAACACGTCGTTTCGCATGGTGGACACGTCCTGCGACGAGAAGATGAGCTGCGCGCCGTGCTTGTTGACCTCGGGGTCCTTAAACAGCAGGATCACGTAGCGCAAAAGCTTCGGGTGCAGCTTGGCATCCAGCTCGTCGACGGTCACGGTGCTGCCGCGCTCGAGCGCTGCCAGCAAAAACGCCGCCAGCCCCATGAGCTTCTGCGTGCCGGCCGACTCCTCGGGCAGCCGCAGCTCATAGCCCCTGCCATCCACGTCGTGCCTCACGAAGACGCGCTAGCCGCGCCCCTCGGGGGCCTTCTCCACCCTAAAGCCGCCGATGCGCACGTCCACGGCGCGCAGGAAGCGCGTGACCTCGGGCGAGTCTGCCTCGTCGAGCATCTGCTCGAGCGCCCGCTCCAGATAAGAGCTGTTGTAGTTCAGGAACACCCCACCGAGAAACCAGCTGGCTGCTTCCTTGACCACCGGCGCGTCGAAGTTGATGCAGAGGAACGACAGGTACGGCAGGTTCGGGTTGAACGTCGCGACCGTCGCGAGCTTGCGCAGCGTAGGGCCGAGGTCAACCTCTGCGCCCTCGCGCTCAAACAGCATCGCCGTGCGCG
>URWS01000261.1 GCA_900551605.1 uncultured Collinsella sp.
CCCTTCCATGAATGCGGCGTGGCCGCCGCGGCTGAATTAGACACTCACCATTGTCGGCCTAATCCGCGGTCTTTCATGCAGCAGGGGCTCTCAATGTTTTTATGTCCTGCTCATATCGTCTGTGCCGGCAGTTTGGGACACTCCTTGCGTTAATAGGCTGGCGTGCGTCAACCTGTTCTCGTTGCAGCAAAAAAATCGCCCCGTTCTTGGTTGAGGACGGGGCGATTCATCTTTTGGACTTGTGCAGCCAGGCTTATGCAAAGCGGGCGACGAGCTCCTGGAGCACGTCGGTCATCTTGACGAGCGAACTGACCGGGACGAACTCGTTGACGCCGTGGTAGCAATAGCCGCCGGTGGAAAGGTTGGGGCAGGGCAGACCGCGGAACGACAGCTGAGCGCCGTCGGTGCCGCCACGAATCGGCAGCACTTGGGGCTCAACGCCGCAGGCAAGGTAGGCTTCCTTGGCAACATCAATAAGCTCGGGATAGTCACGAACGATCTCGGCCATATTTCGATACTGCTGCTTAATCTCGACCGTCACGCGCTCCTCACCCAGACGCTGGTTGAGCATCGAGGCGGCGGCATCAATAAGGTCGAGTTTCTGCTGGAACTTGGCGGCGTCATGGTCGCGGACGATATAGCGCGCTGTGGCGTGATCGACGGTCGCAGATACACCCTCAAGGTGATAAAAGCCCTCGTAGCCTTCCGTATACTCCGGGCGCTGCACGTAGGGGAGCAACGCGTTGAAGTCGCAGAACAGATTGCCTGCGTTGACCATACGGCCCTTGGCGTCGCCCGGGTGGATGGACTGGCCCTCAAAGCGGACGGTCGCCTCGGCGGCGTTAAAACACTCCCACTCCAGCTCGCCGATGGGGCCGCCGTCGACCGTGTAGGCGTACTTGCAGCCAAAGGTGTCGATATCCAACAGCTCGGCTCCGTGGCCGATCTCCTCGTCAGGGCAGAAGCAAATGCCGAGTGCGGGATGGGGCAGAGAAGGGTCCTGAGCGATACGCGCGACAAGCGACATGATCTCGGCGACGCCTGCCTTGTCGTCCGCGCCCAGCAGCGTGGTGCCATCGCTGCAGACCAGGTCCTCACCCGCGAGGTCGTTCAGGGCGGGAAGCTTGGCGGTACTCATGGCAACGGGCTTACCGTCAACCGTGCCGCAGACCAGGTCGCCGCCTTCGTAGTGTACGATGTGCGGCTTCACGCCGGCGCCCGGTGCAACTTCGGTGGTGTCGAGATGGGCGATCAGGCCCAGGGCGGACTTGTCCTCAGCGCCCGCACTTGCGGGGATATGCGCGCAGACATAGGCGTGCTCGGTCACGTGGGCATCTTCCGCACCAAGCTCGCGCAGCTCTTCAGCTAGCACGTTGGCAAGGTCAAACTGAACGGCGCTCGAGGGTACCTGGTCGCAGTTTGCATCCTCGGACTGCGTGTTGATCTGGACGTAGCGCAAAAAGCGTTCGAGGACATCGGGGCTCGTGGTGGTGTTTTCCATAAAGACCGCTCCAATCTTGGTCGTCGTGTGCAACAAGAACTCTAGCACGGTATGCCACGGCATACCACGACGCTTGGATGGGGTAGAATCACCCATTGAATGCAGAAGGGACGGAAGATCATGGATACGACAAATAGCTCGCGCGAACTACATCTGACGGTGGCGAACGAAGACTACTTGGAGTGCATGGTTCGCATTGAAAGCGAAGAGGGAGAAACCAACGGCGTTCGATCGGTCGACATCGCGCAGCGCCTTGGCGTCTCCAAGGCATCGGTCAATAAAGCGGTTTCGGCGCTCAAGGCATCCGAGCTTGTCGAGCAATCGCACTACGGCAAGGTAGTCCTGACCGATCGCGGCCGCGAGGTTGGCACGGCTATCTGGTACCGTCATCGCCTCATCCGCACGTTTTTGGTTCAGGAGCTCGGTGTCGAATTTGAGCGAGCCGATTCCGAGGCCTGCATGATGGAGCATGCGCTATCCGAGGACACGATGAGCCGCTGGCTCGCCTATCTCGAAAAGCAGGGAATCAGCGTCGAGGAATAGCGGGATATATATGGATACGAGTTATTACAACCGCTTTGGTGCCGAGGAACTTACGCGCCGCTTGTCGAGCGAGACCTTGTTGGCGCAGGGCCCCATGGGCAGTGTTTTGTTGAGTGAGTACGATGCCGCTGACATTCCACCGGCGTTTTGGAATCTGGCAGAGCCGCAGACCGTTTCTCGTATCCATCGCTTGTATGTCGCCGCCGGCGCGCAGGTGCTCATTACCAACACCTTTCAGGCATCAAGCTATGCCCTCAAACACGACCAGATTGCGCCGTCCGTGGCGGAGGTCAATCGCGGGGCCGTCGACGATGCCCGCCAGGCGCACCCTCAGCTGCTGCTGGGCTCGATGGGCCCGATCGGTATTGAGTGGTTTGCCGAGGACTCTGCCGAGTATCGTGAAATCCGCGGCATTGCGCGCGAACAGGCGCACGCCTTGCTCAATGCTGGTGTTGACGGTCTGCTGATCGAGACGGTGACGTCTATCCGTAATCTGCAGCCCATGCTTGCCGGCGCCCGAGATGCCGCCGACGGCATGCCTGTTCTGGTGAGTTTTGTCGTTGACGATAAAGGCGACCTGCTGGGCGATGGCCTCAACATCGAGGCAGCCGTTTTGTACGCCGAAAAACACGGCGCAAACTCGGTTGGTGTTAATTGCTGTTCGCTTGCGGCCGCGAATGCGGCGGTGCCCAGGATGGTTGCATCGGCGACTACTCCCGTTACGGTGCGTCCCAACGTAGGCGATCCGGTCCAGACTCAGGATGGCCCCGTATGGCACGAGAATCCCGAAGCTTTCGCGCGCGCATGCATCGAATGGAGACATGCCGGCGCCGCAATGGTGGGCAGTTGCTGTGGAACCACGGCAATCACTACGGCAGCGATGGCCGAGGCGCTCGATATATAAAGGTCAAAACCGCTCCATACGGGGCGGTTTTTTTATTACGGGCTTTAGCCTGTGCGGGGCGCGCAGCGCGCCGCATCAGAAACCACCCGC
>URWS01000262.1 GCA_900551605.1 uncultured Collinsella sp.
TGTAGTAGGACAAGGTCAGTTTTGCTCCGCTGGGTGCCGTTGCCTCAAAATCATCAGTGCCTTCGCCCGAGAAATCGGTGTAGCCAGCTTCTTTGCAAGCGCCGACGTAGCTATCGTAGTCCGCTTGTGAGACTTCTTTCAGCGTTGCCGAGAAAGAGTCGGAGCTGTTCTCGTATATCTCGCCCTTGTTTGTCTTGGGCTTGGGCAGTTCGGTCGCGAGGCCGCTGCTGGGCCAGGTGAACGTGCCGACGGTCTTTGAGGGGCTCGAAGAGTCGCAGCCGCTCACGCACGAGCTGATGCGTGCCAAGATAATCAGGATAACAAACACCGCCAGAACGATCGGCCATTTCTTCTTGCCTTTGGGCGGCTTGCCGTCGGGTGTCGACACCGTTTGGGGGACGCCATTATCCCCGCTGCCTGAAGCTTCCCAATCCATAGTTGTTCCTTCCCTCGATATGGATGACACTGCTTCGAATTGTGGCTGTGGGCTGCGGGGATTTCATCAGCTGTCAACTGAATCCGGTGAGAAATTCAGTTGGCAGCTGATGAAATTATTTGCCCGGTGTTTAGGATGAGAGGAAAACGTTGGACGGGGGATGACGGCGTGGACGAGTACAATCTGGCGCCCGGCGAACTCATCATCATGCAGGCCTCAAATGTGCGCTTGGGCGTTGGCTCTGGTAGCGAGGCTCTCGATGAGATCGTGCTTACAAATATGAATCTAATCTTGGTCGCAACGGTCTCCGAGGGGCTGTTTAAAACTCGACGCTACCTCAAGCGCTGCCCGCTCGATTCGATTCTGTGCTCGGCGGACGTTCCCCAGGCTATCGCCGCGCGCGTGAATAGTACGCCGGTGCTGCGAGTCGCATTTTCGGAGGAGACCGTTACAGTGAGCTTTACCGAAGGCGGCAAGCGCCTTGCCGACCGTTGGGCCGAAAGCGTGCGCCGCGCGGCGGCGGGCAACATCGATGCCATCGATACTTCGGAGCTTCCCTCGGGCACTGCGGCAGAGATTGCCGATTTTGTTGACGGTGCCGTGGGCGTTGTCGGGGCAGTTGGCGACTCCATTGGCAGTGCCCTGGGCGCTACCCTGAAGGTGCAAAAGCCTCACGCCGAGAAAATGGCCGAAAAGGCGACGGCAAAGTGTCCCGGATGCCATGCACCCGTCGCGGGACGTAAAGGTCAAGGCGTTGTTTGTTCGTACTGCGATACCAAGTTTGTGCTGTAGGGTGAGGTAGCTGTGGGTATTGTGAATGTTGCCATCGACTCGCTCGGTGGCGTGCTCGCCGATCAATGGAAAGATATTGTCACGGCTGGTCATTTTGACGAGCATGTCGTGGTTGCTCCGGGGGTGCGTAAGGTCGGGCAAAACGGGCGCGGCGGAAACTACGGATCGAATGACGTTCTGTCCAATGGGTCGCTCATTTTTGTTCCCGAGAACACCGCGGCGTTTATCTTTAGCCAGGCGGGCATCGAGCAGATAATAACGGAGCCGGGCGGTTTTGAGTATCGCGACGGCGAGGCTTCGGTTTTTGATGACCGTGACCGCGAGGAGCAGGGCGTTCTCAAAATGGTCTTGGGGCAGGCGGCCCGTCGTGTCGGCTATGCGGGCATGTCGCCGTCACAGAAGCGTGTAGCGTTTGTCAATCTGCGTGAAATCCGCGGTATTAAGTTTGGTACGCGTGGGCCGCTCGCGTATAACGACTTGTTTTACGGTGCGGATCTTGAGGTCTTCGCGTATGGTCAGCTGTCGCTGCAAGTAGTGGATGCCGAGCGCTTTATCAGGAATTTTCTTCCTGCGAACACCTATAGCTATTCGTTTGACGATCCGCGCGCACGAAGCATGCTGATTGCAGAGTTCCTGGCTTCGCTCATTGTGGCCACGAACGCCTTGTCGTCCGAGGTCCGGATTTCGCAGCTGCCTTCACACGTCAACGAAATTCGTCACATGGTCCTGGATGAGGGCGACAACGCGGGGACATGGCAAGGCCGCTTTGGCATCAAGCTTGCGCAGGTCGCCATCGAAAATATCGAATTCTCCGATGACTCGCGCGAGCTTATCAAGAGCTATGCGAAAAAGAAGCTGGATGTTAGTGCTTACGAGGGGGTTTCTAAGCAGGCGGCCGATGTGGCGGCTCAGCAGATGATTGCTGAGGGCGTGCGCGAGAACGGGTTTGGTGCTGCGGGTGGCATGGTGCTCGGCATGGGGCTGGCGGGAATGCTCAACCCCCGTAACGCTTCTGTAAAAGGCGGCGCGGGCGCGGTCTGTGCGCCGGATACGACGGAACCCAAGGAGGCACCGGAGGACGGTGTCGAGGCTACTCAAACGCTTGAGGGTCAAATAGAGGCCGTAAAGAAATTTAAAGAGCTTCTCGATGCCGGGATTTTGACGCAAGAGGAGTTTGATGCCAAGAAGCGCGAGATTCTCGGGCTGTAGAAGTGTGGAAGGGCCAGCGTGATGCTGGCCCTTCTTTGTGTCATGGAATCATTCGAGGTGCCCCGGCCCTACCACTGGGCGGCGTAGATATCGCAGCTTGCGTGCGCGGGCGGATTGTTGACGTTGATCGAAACGGGAACCGTAGAGCCGACGGCGGGGCAGTCGCAAAAATTGTCATAACCGGCAACGATGTTGCCCTGCTTATCGCGCAGGATGGCCGATAGGAACACTTGGGTCTTATCAAAGCCGCTCGGAGCACTTTGGAGTTTGAGCTTTGCCAAGAATGACTGCATGCCGTCCGCCCCAGCGGATTCGGTGTTATCGAAAATTTCGTACACCGGTGCTTCGGTGGCTGTGGCAAGTGCAACGCCGCTGGGTGTGACGGTTTCGAACTCAACGCGCGCGGGAGCGGTGCCATTTCCCGTCTGATCGCCAAAGTAGACGGTCTGACCGGGCTCAATGGTGCTGTAGGTTTTCTCATCCATAAAGATCAGGTTGTCGTCCGCGTCGTATCCGTAGATCTTAATGGTGGGAAATGCGAT
>URWS01000263.1 GCA_900551605.1 uncultured Collinsella sp.
GATGACGCTCCGCCACCACCGGCGGCAGGGCATCGGCGGGAGCGTCATCGAGCAGGCGCCCTGCCTCGGCACGGCTGATGCCCGGACGCGCCAACATGGGGTTGGCCGCCACGCCGGCCACGGCATCGTCATTGAGCGCGCGGAAGAGCTCCGACATAAACCACATCTGATACCCTTGCGGATAGTCGCTCCAGGTACCGCCAAGAACGATGAGCTCGATCTTGTCGGTCGCATGACCCATCTGCGAAAGCGCGGTCAAACGGGCGCTCACCTGCAGATATGGATCGAAGCAGTTTTGCTCTGCACGGGCACACGCCGGCTCGGCATGCAAATAGCTTTTGGGCATGCGCAGGTCGTTGGGGCAAAACAGGCAATCGCCCGAGCACGGCCACGGCTTGGTGATGACGGTAATGGTTGCCACGCCCGAAGCCGTGCGACGAGGCTTCATACGCAGCACCTGCAGCAGTTGACGTTCCAGCTCGGCATCGACATTCCACCCAGCCCAACGAGCCGGCTCCTCACGTTTAACCCGCTGGTAGAACGGCAGCAGACGGCGCTTGGCCAAATCGCGTTTGTCGGCACCCTCACGGCGCGCCTCGGCATGTATCAGTTTGACGAGCGCTTTGTCATCCACGGTCTCGCCGCGACGCAGAGCCTCGAGTATGTTCAAGATAATCTGTTCCATGCCCCCATTGTAAAGGCAAAGGCGCCGGAGCCGATCTCGGCTTCGGCGCCTTCATCAAACAGCGCGTCTATATCTTCGCCTAGGCTTTTGTCTGCCTCAATACTCCGAATCAAACGACATGTCGCCCGAACCGACCTCAAAACGATACGTGGCAGACTTGTCACCGTTATCGAATTCAAGATTCAAAATGGTCTCGCCGTCGTAGCCAAGCGGAAGGAAATCGCTCTCGAAGTCGCCGCTGCCCAAGGTGAGGCTCGCCTTAAAGCCCGTCGAGTTCGGAACCGTCATCTCCACATCGCCCGAGCCCACACTCACGTCCATCGACTTCGTGGGGGCCGGGTAAAGCTCGAACGTCACATCGCCCGAACCGACCTCGGCATTCAGGGTATCGGTCACGGTGCCCGTAAACTCAACGTCTCCCGAGTCCAGAGTCAGGTTGAGGTCATGACACGCAATGCCCGCGACCGTCAGATCACCCGATCCTACATTCGCTGTAATGCCCACCATGTTATCGGCAACTTTGCGCGGCAGTTCGACGGTAACCGTGCGGTCAATGGCGCGCTCGTCATCGCAATCGAACTGGCGAATCTTGAGCGTAGAGCCCTTGATTTCGGCCAGGTTCTGGGTTGCCGCATCGAAGGCAACGGTCCCCGTTGCCACGCGACCGCTTTCAATTACGCGCACTGGCCCGCCGGAGACGTGTTTGACCTCGACCGTGCCCGACGTCACGTCCAAGTCAAGCGATGTGAACGCGTCGGCATCAAACGTTTCGCTCGAAAGCTGTTGAGGCCGAGCGGAATAGTTACCGCTATCCAAAAGATCGTCCTCGTCAAGCGCATCGTCCATACCAGACAAGCCAGATACAACATCGTCGAGATCCCACGGGCCATCAAAATGAATCAATGTCCGCGAAACGCCAAAGACAAGTCCGATGATGAGCACGAACGCTCCGATGCCGACGCCCAGGCGCAGCTTGGATTCATGCGAAAACTTCATCATTCGTCACCCTCTTTGGCACATGGCTCAGCGGTGGTCGTGGTAGCCACGTCAGCATCAGGTTCCGCAGAAGTATCCTTCCCCTGGGCCTTGATCGCCACCGACGCCGGACCAACCTGAATATCCCCGCGCGCCCAATCACCATCGAGCGCACGCGCCACCCAGTGATAGATAGGGATCGTAAAGAAGATCAGTGCGGCAAAGGGGCCGGCACCAAACAGGAACATCAGCAAAAAGAACAGCAGCCAGCACACGGCCCAATACGGGAACGACTGGAACGGGCCCTTCACCGGAGTCGAGCCAACCGCGGTGCCACTCGTCGCCTGCACCGTAGCGGCATTGGCGGCCTGCGCACTCCAGCTTGCCGCCTGCGCCGCCTTGGCCGCGGCATCACTTGCCTGCGTAGCTGCCTCCGTGGCACGTGCCGCCGCCTCATGGGTGCGAGCACGCTCTGCCGCCTCGGCCTCGCGCTGACGGGCGCGGTCCTCGTTCTCAAACTCGATATCGTCCTCGATCTCGTCGCTCAGATTGAGCAGCTCGTCCAGGCTCACGCCATAGAGTTTGGCGAGCGAGATTAGGTTCTCGGTATCGGGCGAGCTCTCCGCGCGCTCCCATTTACTGACTGCCTGGCGCGACAGCCCCAGCTTTCGCGCCAGCCCTTCTTGGCTAAAACCCTTGCTGCGACGAAGGTCGGCAAGCCGCTGCGCAGTTTCTACATTCATGGTTCCTCCTATGTGATGCCAGCCGTGCCGCCGGACCGTTTTTGTTCTTAAGGCGCCTTGCACAGTTAAAAATCTATCCGCCACCGCCAAAATCATGCCACCTATTCTAGTGAGATTTTTGACAACCGGCGGTTGCGGGTGCATATGAGCTGCGGAAATGTGTCCAAACAAAGCAATGACCCGCAGCTCGGTTGTCCCCGTTGCGGCGTTAACGGTAGTATGGTCGTACTGTTTATTTCGCACCGCCAACGGAGGGAGTTCCGCGCCGTGAACCGCGATTTCGCCTCATCGCTCATCCAGCTCAACAATACGTTCTATCGCGAGCACTCCGCCTCCTTCTCCGATACGCGCCAGGCCCCGTGGCCCGGCTGGGTGCGCACCATGGACATCGCGCTCGGGCAGCTCGACGTCGCCACGATCGAGCACCCCGTCCGCGTCTTCGATCTCGCCTGCGGCAATATGCGATTCGAGAACTTTGCAGCCGGCGGCGCACTTGCCGCCAAGGGTGTCGACGGCGCAAACCCCTCGGCAGATGCCAGCTGCCCGTTTGAGTTCTATGGCGTCGACTCGTGCCAA
>URWS01000264.1 GCA_900551605.1 uncultured Collinsella sp.
AGGCCAAGGCCGATGCTTCGGCGGCAGGCTGTGGGATGTATCTGACGCATAACGGTGTGGTGCGCGCGACGCCCAAGGCTGAGGTGCGCGGAGTCGAGACCGATGGCGTGGCACCTGGGCATAAGGTGGGCGGCATGGTGTTTGGCTTCGATGTTCAGAAGGTGCAGTCTGCTATCGAGGCGACGCGTGCGATGCCGGGTATCGGCTATGTGCGTGTGTGGCTGGCAAGCGGCGAGCTTGCCGTAGGTGACGACATCATGCTCGTGCTCATCGGTGGGGACATTCGCCCGCACGTGGTCGATGCGCTGCAGGCGCTCGTTGGCATCATTAAGAACGAATGCGTGAGTGAGGTCGAGCGCGAGGCGTAATGCCGGCAGCAGCACTCGCCAACAAAAAGCCCGCTGGCAGTTCACAAATCAGTCTGCCAGCGGGCTTTTCTGTGCGTTGGAAAATCTCGGCATTGCGTGGCGTTACACGCGTGTCGCATCCTTGGGGCTCATGGTCATGCTCTGGAAGCGGTTTTCCATGTACTCGTTATCGAAGTGCTCTCCGTAGAACTGTGCGACGGGAATGTCCGGCTCCGTGCCGTTAACGCGCTGGTACCAGTAGTCGAGCGACTGCAGCGTCATGACGCCGTCGACCAGCATGATAACGGTAAAGATGACGGTGGCCGAGTAGCGGCTCTTCCAGGGGATCTTGTTGATAAGCTTAAGCAGCCTCGGCAGCAGCAGCTTGATCCAGATGAGGCCGCCCAGGCCCCACAGGCAGGCGAAGCCCGTGCAGGTGCGTCCGCCCGTGAGGACCACGAGCGGATCGGGCAAACCGAACAGCGTTATGTGCGAGTAGCTCCACGAGACCACGCCAAACGCGGTTTGCATAAACCAGCCCACGAACACCTCAAAGCTGGCGCCGAGCAGGGCGCTCATCAGGAAAATGATGATGGGGTTCTTTTTGTAGAAGCGGTTAAGCACCATGGTCATGAGCACGGCGCCAAATCCGTAGATGGGGCTGAAGGGGCCAAACAGCATGCCGGCGCGGTTCTGGTAGACGCCCGGGTCGTTGACCGTCATGTGCCAGATGTCCTCGGCGATCAGGCCGAGCACGCAGCAGACAAAGAATACCCAGAACAGGTTGAAGTAGTTGAGCTTGATGTAGCCTTCGCCGGTTTCATCGCGCCCGAGCATGCCCTCGGCGGCGGCGTCGCGGTCGAGCATCTCCTGCAGGCGGCGCTGCAGTTCGCGCTCCTGACGAAGCGTGGGGTCGACGGTTGCCGAAAGTGCAACGAGGATGCCGAGCTGGATCGCGGGACGCAGCAGGAAGGGCCCGATGCCCTGGAGCATCACGTCGACCAAAAGCTCGACGACGGTGAATGCAATAAGGATGTAGGACAGGCGGGCGGCGTTGCGGCGCTGGTTTTTGATAAGGTCCAGGCCAAAGATGATTAGGATGACGGCACTTGCCGCAGAGAGCATGATGCCGGCGACGATAAGGCCGACTGCGACGAGCGTATTGTCGCCGAGCTTTTCGGTGGCGTTGCCGTTAACAAGTGCCGTGATGACCTGCCACATAAAGGCAGCGACCGACGGGAGCGTGCCCACGCCGGAAAGGATGCACAGGACGGCGTACACCTTAATGATGAGGGGGATCTTCTTGACCTCCGTGGCGCTGGGGACGCTGGGGTCGAGTTCGTTTCGATCCATACAGAACCTTTCTCGCTTTGTTGTAGGTTATAAGGATACGCCGCCGACCTGCCAAAAGACAGGACGAACGTCCCAATTGCAACAATGTAAGCCCCAACGGCGGACGCGGCGGCCATCTGGGGGCGCGGGCACTTACGCTGGACAGACCGATAAAATGTTTGCCAACAAAACTGATTATTAGCTCGGTGGGCTTTTAAAAAGCGCTGCTCATGCGCTGGGGAGCACGTCGCGCCGTGCGTATAATAAGGCGGGTAACGCCAAAAATACGAGGCTCTGAGGGGATACCATGTCTCAAGAAACCATCCACGCGGCCGAGCGTGCCGCGGGACAGGTGAACACCATGTCGACGTATGATCCGGACTCCGACCAACTGCATGAGGAATGTGGCATTTTCGGCGTATGGGCGCCTGATCGCGACGTGGCTCGACTGACGTACTTTGGCCTGCGTGCGCTGCAGCACCGTGGCCAGGAATCGGCGGGAATTGCCGTGGGTGACGGCGGCACGGTTATGGTCCGCAAGGATCTGGGGCTGCTCGATCGCGTGTTCTCCAATGCCGACCTGTCGACGCTCTCCGGTCAGCTGGCCGTGGGCCACGTGCGCTACGGCACCGCCGGCGCCAAGAGCTGGGAAGCCTCTCAGCCGCACCTCTCTACCATCAATAGCGTCATTATCGCGCTCGCGCACAACGGCACCCTCGTCAACACCGACGAGCTGCGCCGCCAGCTGATCGAGCTGGGCGTGCCGTTCCTCTCCAACTCGGATTCCGAGGTCGCGACCAAACTCATCGGCTACTTTACCCAGCGTACAGGCCATCTGCGCGAGGGCATTCGCAAGACCATGGAGCTCGTGCGCGGCGGCTACGCCATGACGCTCATCAACGAGCAGGCGCTCTATGCATTCCGCGATCCGCACGGCATTCGCCCGCTCGTGCTGGGCAAGCTGGTGGACGAGGGTCTGGATCAGGCCGACGCCGCAGCCGTTTCGCAGCTGCCGTCGCAGGACGGCGCCGCGACGGTCGACTCCGCCGTCCGTGTCACGCGCGCCGGCGGCTGGGTCGTTGCTTCCGAGACCTGCGCACTCGACATCGTGGGCGCCGAGTACGTCCGTGACGTCCGTCCCGGCGAGATCTTGCGCATCAGCGCCGAGGGCCTGGTATCCGAGCAGGGCGTGCCTGCGGCCGAAGAGCCCGCCAACTGCATCTTTGAGCAGGTCTACTTTGCCCGCCCCGACTCCATCATGAACGGCAAGAGCGTCTATGCCTGCCGTTATGACA
>URWS01000265.1 GCA_900551605.1 uncultured Collinsella sp.
GACCGGCAGCGGTGCCACCCACGATGATGCCAAAGTTGCCCAGCAGCGCGCCGGCAAACCAGAAGGCGACGGGGGCGAAGCCCACGAGGAAGCCGACGGAGAGCAGCATGGGCGAGTTGTAGATGGCAAAGGTCACGCCGGGGATGTTGAGCGTGCATAGCATGCTGGGCACCACGCCCAGGGCGTCGCGCAGCACGCTATAGATGCCGGCGATGGCCATGGAACCAAAGAGCTGCTTGCCGGTCTTGCCACCGGCCTCGGTCGCGCGCAAGGTCTGAGCTGCGGCGTTGCCGGTGGGGAACTCAAGCGCGGCGTCTACGATAAAGTGACGGTGGATGAGTGCCGTGGCCAGCAGGCCCAGGATGGTGCCGGCGAGCGCCACGATAAACATGTCGAGCCAGCTGATCTGGTCGGCATAGCCCAGCATCCAGGCGCCCGGGATGGTAAACGCCAGGCCGCCGGCGACCATGGCGCCTGCGGACATGATGGTGTGGGTGACGTTGGCCTCGTTGAGACTGGCGTTGCCCATGAGCTTAAGGAAGAACAGCGAGATGACGGCAGCGAAGACGATCGGCCAGGGGAGTGCGCCCATCTTGAGGGCGGTGTAGGCCGAGCTTGCCGTGATGATCACGCAGCCAAGGACGCCGATGATGACACCGCGCAGCGTGAGTTGCCCGCGCATCGAAGCGCGGTTCGAGGGATTGCTCATATAGAACTCCTTTGCGTATATCCGCTTCCCCCGGGAGCGCCACTACGGATGCGGCGCGGGAAGTCGGGTTACCAAGGGCCGCCGCGTGAGCTCGCAAACGACCGCGCACCAGTATAGCCGCAAGCTAGTCATTTTGGGATGACTGGTTTAGGTAGGCGATATACTGCTGGGCAGACGAAAGGAGCGCCGACGATGCTTAATGGGTGCGCATATATATTGACGGTCGACGTGGGCAACACGTTCATTCGCTTTGGTCTGTTTGCCGAGGATTCGGCCGCGGCGCAGGAATGCCCGCTTGCGACGTGCGAGATCACCACGCCGTCGAGCATTACGGCCGACGAAGCGCGTATGCGTCTCGCTCAAGTCATGGCCGCGCTGGCGGCCGATGCGGGCATGCCCGGCGCGCTCGTTCCCGCAGCTGCAGTGCTGAGCTGCGTGGTGCCGGCGCTCGAGCGTCCGTGGAAGGCGGCACTTTCCCGCACCTGTACGGGGCGCGTGCTCACCGTGGGGCCGGGCCTCAAGACCGGCATGCCCGTGCACTACGACGACCCGGCCGAGATCGGTCCTGACCGCATCGCCGACGCCGTGGCAGCCCGCGCCGTCTACGGCTCACCGTGCATCGTGATCGACCTGGGCACGACGACCAATATCGAGGTCATCGATGCGCGCGGCATCTTTGTCGGCGGCGTCATCGCGCCGGGTCTGGCACTTGGCGCCCGGTCGCTTTCGGCTGCTGCGGCGCGTCTGCCGCAGGTTGAGCCCTCGGCACCCACGCATGTCATCGGCCGTAACACGCGCGAGGCCATGCGTTCGGGCGTGGTCTTGGGCGAGGTGGCCCGTATCGACGGCATGCTTGACATGGTGCTTGCCGAGATGCGCTCGACCAAGGCGGCGGGGGAGGACAGCGTGCCCATCGTCATTACCGGCGACGATGCCGAGCCACTCGCGGCCCTTGTCGGCCATACCCTGACGGTCGACGACGCGCTGACGTTGCGGGGTCTCGCCGAGCTCTACCGCATCAACCAAAAGCCCCGCCGCGTGTAAAGGTGAGGGCGCCGGTGGGACAAACGCCCCCACCTTTCACCTGCTACAATGGGTCAAACTATTGCGATTACGGAGGTGTCTGCCATGTCGGACGATCTTCATCAAACTTCGTCAGGCAAGCGCCTGGACGTCATTAGCTGGGACGAGTTCTTTATGAGCGTGGCCATCGCCGCGCAGCGCCGCAGCAAGGACCCCAACACGCAGGTGGGTGCGTGCATCGCCAGCACCAACCACCGCATCCTTTCGGTGGGCTACAACGGTACGCCCTCGGCTCTCAACGACGACTTTTTCCCGTGGGGTACGAGCGACGACCCGCTGCAGGACAAGCACAACTACGTGGTCCATGCCGAGGCCAACGCCGTGCTCAACTACCGTGGCTCGCTCAAGGACCTCGAGGGTTCCACGGTCTACGTCACGCTGTTCCCGTGCCACGACTGCGCCAAGATCCTGGCGCAGGTGGGCGTGGGCGAGGTCGTCTACCTGGACAACAAGTACGCCGACACCGATGACGGCCGTATCAGCCGCCGCATCCTCGACTCCTGTGGCATCAGCTACCGCCAGGTTATCGTCGATGTCCAGATTGGTACCGGGGGACAGGCTCGACAGTAATATGCGTTGTCGCTATCTGACGACGAATGCAGTTCAAAGAGCCCCGTCCCAAATTGACTACTCGTGAAAGTCGCGTCTGCGCGCATGGACGGCTCGTGAGCGGGTACATGGCTGTAGTAACATAGCTTCTGTCCGCGGGCGTGCCCGCGTTATTGTGAGAAAGGAGCCCCTGTGGCTGTTAACGAAGAGCTGCTTAAGAAGGTTCTTGAAGAGATCCGCCCCAACCTGCAGGCCGATGGCGGCGATATGGAGTATGTGGGCGTCGACGACGAGGGTGTTGTCAAGCTTGAGCTTCAGGGCGCCTGCGCCGGCTGCCCTATGAGCGCACTGACCCTGTCCATGGGTATCGAGCGTATCCTCAAGGAGCATGTGCCCGGCGTTACCCGTGTTGAGCAGATCAATGCCTCCGGCGAGACCGACGACCTGTACGACGAGTACGCGCCGTTCTAAGATTCGAAAGCTGCGGACGGCATACTCCGCATAGACGTTACGCCCAAATATGCGGCTGCGAGCGCAAGGCCCGCGGCCGCATTTGTATGTAGGGAGCAGGGGGACCGATATGCTCAACGACCTCTACCATATGCT
>URWS01000266.1 GCA_900551605.1 uncultured Collinsella sp.
CCCTCCAAACGGAGCAGCCGTCTTTTGCAAAGATTATTTTGTCCCAGGGCGAAACTTAGTGACGGAAATGCCTGGCCCCCGTAAAGACCATCGCAATGCCATGCTCGTTGCAGGCCTGGACGCTCTCGTCGTCGCGCTTGGAGCCGCCGGGCTGAATGATGCAGGTCACGCCGTGCGCGGCAAGCACGTCGACGTTGTCGCGGAACGGGAAGAACGCGTCGCTTGCACAGGCAAAGCCGCCCTTCTCCACGCCCTCGCGCTCGCAGAAGTCCTCGGCGCGCTCGCAGGCAAGCAGTGCAGAGTCAACGCGGTTGGGCTGACCCGGGCCCATACCAATGCCGGCCTTACCCTTGGAGACCAGGATGGCGTTGGACTTGACGCCCTTGCAGACCTTCCAGGCAAACTCGAGCTCGGCCATCTCGGCGTCAGTGGGCTTGCGGTCGGTGGGAAACGTGAAGGTCGCGGGATCCTCGGTCACGTGGTCGACTTCCTGCACCAGCATGCCGCCGTCGACGGAGCGCAGCTCCACCTGGGCGCCGTGGTCCACGCCGCCGGTAGCCAGCACGCGCAGGTTGGGGCGCTTGGCCATGCGCTCGAGCGCCTCGGCAGTGTAGCTCGGGGCGATGATAACCTCGACGAACTGCTTGTTCTGATCGGCGAAGTGCTCGACCAGCTCATAGGGAACCTCGCGGTTGCAGGCGATGATGCCGCCAAAGGCGCTCTTGGGATCGCAGGCAAACGCGCGGTCGTAGGCGGCCGTGATGTCCTCGGCCGCGGCGGAGCCGCAGGGGTTCTGATGCTTGAGGATCACGCAGGCAGGCTCGTCGAACTCGCGGACCAGGTTCCAAGCGGCGTCGGCATCCAGATAGTTGTTGTAGCTGAGCGGCTTGCCCTGGATCTGCTCGGAGCCAACGAGCGGGAACTGCGAGCTCGCGGTATTCTCGCAGCCCTCGGCAAAGCGATAGACCGTAGCCTTCTGCTGAGGATTCTCGCCATAGCGCAGGTCGTCGACCTTCTCCAGCGAGATCTCAAGCTTGGCAGAAGTGTCCGCCACGTCGCTTGCCTGGGCGGCAAGCCAACGGGAGATAGCCGTGTCGTAGGCGGCGGTGGTCTGGTAGACCTTCACCTGCAGGCGACGACGAGTGGAAAGCGTGGTGCAGCCACCGGTCTCGTGCATCTCGGCCAGGACGGCATCATAGTCGGCCGGGTCGGAAATGACGGTAACGCTCGTGGCGTTCTTGGCGGCAGAGCGCAGCATGGAGGGGCCACCGATGTCGATGTGCTCGATGGCGTCCGCGAAGGTGACCTCGGGGTTGGCGACGGTCTTCTCGAACTCGTACAGGTTGACGACGACCAGGTCGATCAGCTTAATGCCGTGCTGAGCGGCCTCCTGCATGTGCTGCTCGGAATCGCGGCGGGCCAGCAGCGCGCCGTGAACCTTGGGGTGCAGGGTCTTAACGCGGCCGTCCATCATCTCGGGGTAGCCCGTGAACTCCTCGATGGGGGTTACGGGAACGCCCGCGTCCTCGATGGCACGAGCCGTGCCGCCCGTAGAGATGATCTCGACGCCAAAGTCATCGACCAGCGTCCGTGCGAAATCGACGACGCCCGTCTTATCGGTAACCGAGATCAACGCGCGTGCGATCTTCACATCAGATCCCATGCAGTCCTCCTGTCTGGTACGCCGCCGTGCTCTGTGAGTCGGTGATACGTCGATCTGCAGCGCTCGCGCAGCGGCAATGAAAATACTGATTTAATGTAGCGCATCGAGCGCATCGATGCACCCCGCAACGGGCGCATGTGCAGAAAAAGTTTGCGAGCGGAGGGGATGGGCACGGCACCGAGCACGGTGAGTTCATGGAACACAGGGGCACCATAATTTGATGCCAATGGCGTGGTAGAACTGTGCTCGATATGCATCCGCGAAAGAAAGAGGCACCATGGTCTCGCGGGTTCTCTACCGA
This sequence comes from uncultured Collinsella sp., assembly GCA_900551605.1. Taxonomy (GTDB): domain Bacteria; phylum Actinomycetota; class Coriobacteriia; order Coriobacteriales; family Coriobacteriaceae; genus Collinsella. Next base: position 1,965 of record URWS01000266.1, read on the forward strand.
CCGTTTGATACCGAAGACTTCGACGCCATCGCGCTGATTCTGCAGCAGCTTTGGCATAACAATTCGGATAACGATGAGTACAACCGCCTTGAGGCCGCGTGCGACCTCGCCTATTGCCTTTCGTCATCGACGTTTTCGCAGGTTGCGGTGATTGACGGCGAGGCGCGCGGCATTGCACTTGCACGCGCAGGACAGAACTCCGGCGTCACTATCAACGAGCATTGGATGGATACCGAACGCGCACTGCTATCGCAGATGCGTGAGCTGGAGCCTGATGCCTGCGCCGAGTATCTCTCGTTTGTGCGCGCAACCATCCGAACCAACAACCGCCTGCTCGAGAGCAGCCCGTTGCCGCACGACAACAAGGTCACGCTGCTTGCCGTGGATCGCGATGTCCATGGCCTGGGCGTTGGCACGGTTCTGCTCGATGCCGCGGTCTCGCACCTGTCCTCGCTTGGAGCGACGAGGGCGCACCTGTACACCGACTCCAACTGCTCGTGGAAGTTCTACGAGTTGCACGGCTTTAAGCGCACGGCCACGCACCGCGCCAACCGCGAAGAGCGCCGCCACGACATGCCGCGCGAAAGCTTCCTCTACGAACTCGACCTAACAGCCTAAACCTGGCAGTTAGGGACGTTCCTTTTATGCCGGCACCCCGGGACACTCCTTGGCAGCAACCACACCTAGTCATTGGGGACGTTCTTAAATGACTAGTCGCTGGGGACAGTCTTGAGCAAAACGGCCGCCGAAGCCCTCGTTGGCATCGCCCTATAGGGGGCCTGCAAATGGCTGTGGACAAAAAACATCAAATATGAGTACTGTTACCTTTTTAGTAGCAGCGCAATTCGGCTTTTTCGGGTCTCTTAGGCGTCTCGACGCGCCGGATGAACTAACGTATCTCCCCGAATGTACAATAAAATGGACTCCTAACGAGAAATAATAGGTCGCGCGCGCAGACGTGGTGTAAGAG
>URWS01000267.1 GCA_900551605.1 uncultured Collinsella sp.
TCAACGACAAGCTCGTGCCGTTCTTTGGGGATATGCGCATGTGCGATGTGAGGCCGATCGACGTTATTAGGTGGCAGAACGAGCTTACTGAACACCGGGACGCCGACGGTAAGCCCTGGGCGCCGACGTACCTGCGCACGGTGAACAACCAACTCAACGCCATCTTCAACCACGCCGAGCGCTACTACGGGCTCACCGACAACCCGGTGCGAAGGGTCGACAAGATGGGCTCGAAGAAGGGCGGCGAGATGCAGTTCTGGACCAAGGACGAGTACCTGAGGTTCAGCGAGGCCGTCATGGACAAGCCGCTCTCGTTCCACGCCTTCGAGCTGCTCTACTGGACGGGCATCCGCTGCGGCGAGCTTCTGGCGCTCACTCCGTCCGACTTCATGCTGGAGAGTTCGCGTCTGCGCATCAACAAGTCGTACCAAAGCCTCTACGGCGTAGACACCGTGACCGATCCCAAGACGCCCAAGTCGGTGCGCACGATCGTCATGCCCGCCTTCCTGCGCGACGAGATGGCGGACTTCATCGAGCTACGAGACGACGTCGCCCCCGACGAGCGCCTGTTCGCCGTTACCAAGCACTTCCTGGCCCACGAGATGGAACGAGGGTGCAAGGCGTCTGGCGTGAAACGCATCCGCATACACGACATACGCCACAGCCACGTGAGCCTGCTGATCGAGATGGGCTTCTCCGCGCTGGCCATCGCCGAGCGCATGGGCCACGAGGCGGTGGACATCACCTACCGATACGCGCACCTGTTCCCCACGAAGCAGGACGAGATGGCCGCCGCCCTTGACGGGGCGAGGGGATAAGAAGGATGCCGTGCGAGAACAGCGCCCGCAAGCGCAGTAAGACGATGGCGTTCCGCTGCACGCCCGAGGAGCATAAGCTCATATGCGAGATGGCCGCCTGGAGCGGCATGAACAGGCAGGACTACATCATCGCCAAGCTCACCGATACCCAGGTCGAGGTGAGACCCTCTGTGAGCGTGCAGAAGGCGCTGAAGGACTCGATGGCGGAGTTGGCCAAGGAAGTACGGCTGGCGGCCTCCTACAGCGAGCTGAGCGAGTCTCTGCAGCAGAGAGTCGAGCACGTGATGAGGTTCTTCCTGGCGCTCGGCGAGCCTATTGACTCGCGAGTGGACGACGCGTCTCAGGAAGAATCGTTCCCGGCGATGGCGACTGAGGTCGAAACTAACGACAACGCCGACAATGCAAGTATCTTTGGAATGGGTCGCGGCTAACGCTCATCTAAGCGCCGACCAGGAACTGCGATTCTTTAGGGTGTTGCCCGCAAAGCAAATAGTTAATCTTCCGCGAAAGGAAGCTAAACGGTCCGTTCCTCGACATAGAGGATCTCGTTTTGCGCCTCCAGGATTCGCGCGGCGTCGCCGATGCGCTCGGCGCACCTCTCGCTTATCGACCTCAGGGCCAGGACCCCCTCGACGTCGAGCAGGTCCAGCTGGTCGGCGTGCGCCAGGGACTCGAGCAGCTGGTCCAGGCCCCTCGCCAGCCTTCCTGCATCCGCCACCGCGTCAAGCAGCTCACGACGCTCGTCCTTCTCGTTGATATCCATCATTGGCTGTCCTCCTTCTTCCGACGGACGTGTTGCGCAGCACCGTAGCCGTTCCGCATGGAGAACCATCTCGCCACCGCGATCCCGTGCGCATATTGGCCGCAAGCGGCGCGGGGAATGCCGTCCCGATGCGGACCACGGCACCGCGACTCGGGAACGCGCCGTCGTTCCCGCCGCGGCGTCGTCTCCAATCCCACGGGAGCCCAGCAACCGCCGACAGATCGCATCCCATGCCTGGAAGCCTCGGCGCCCATGCCTGATTCCATGCCGCACGCCTGCGCCCTTCCGATCCGAAACCCGCCCCGGCGTTCCTTGGACGCGCAGGGTCGCACGCCGGCAGGCGGCCCGCAAGGGCCGCGACACTTTTTCGGGTTCTTCGCTCCATGCGCTGCGCGCGCGAACAACGCGAAAAACTGCCGTCGGAATACTTCTATTTCCACGCCCGACTTCGCTTCCTCCCTTGCCGGCACGCCCGCGCCGCATGCGACTCACGCGACGCAAGGCACGCCACAGGGGCGGGCCTCCGAGTCTAAGGAGCAAGACATGAACGACATGAAGGAAAAGGCGATGGGCGCGGTCAGGACCTTCCTCGAGCGTAAGGGCTACGAGATCGTCGATGAGGCCTGGCAGGGGCCCGAGGGCATCGGCGGAATCGACCTCGTGGCGGTGGACGAGGACGGGACCCTGGTCTTCGTCGACGCCACGGTCCGGATCGGAACGGACGGCTTCCCCGAGGCCCACAGGGCGCGCGGGCTGCGCGAGGCGCTGGCGGCGACGTGGCTCGCCGGCAACGGCGACGACTACGCCGACACGCCGGTCCGCTTCGACGAGGTGGCGATGATGGTCGTCAAGGAAAACCGAGCGCTCCTGCGCCACCACATCAACTGCTTCGGCGAGATGGAGCCGCTCTCCTAGGCGGCGCGCCCGGCCCCGGGCTCCCGGGGCCGGGTTTCCCCGAATCCACCCCTTGTACCACGAAAGCGTACATATCCGTACGTTTTCGTGGTACACTCCGCTTGTCGGACAAATCCGTACGGTTTTGTCCCGACGCTCCGAGACTCGGGGCGCGCCGGACCGGATGCGCCGAGGCGCGCCCCACGCTAGAGAGGACGCGACCCATGCGCACGATAGCCATTTCCAACTACAAGGGCGGCGTCGGCAAGACGACGACCGCCGTGAACCTGGCGGCGATCTTCGCCGCCCGGGGCCTTCGGACCCTGCTCGTCGACCTCGACCCGCAGGCGTCTGCCACCGACTTCTTCGGCCTCTACGACCGGGCCGCCTCCGAGCGGCGCACGTCGGTCGAGCTGCTCTACGGCGGCGCGCCCGTGGAGGAGGTCGCCTACGC
>URWS01000268.1 GCA_900551605.1 uncultured Collinsella sp.
CACTTATGCGATCGTCGGCAGCGTCAGATGTGTATAAGAGACAGACCTAAGGGCGCAGCGTCGAGGGGTTCCGGCGTTTGGTAAAACGCCGGAACAAATCAGTGCTCGATCCAACAACGTAAAGTTTCGCCGGCTTGCAGGTGACGCAGGTTCTCCGCGGCGATGTCGACCACATTGTTGAGCGTGGCTGCCAGGTGGAACCAGCCGGAGACGTGCGGTGTGATGAGCATGTTGGGCGCATCCCACAGCGGGCTTGTCGCGGGCAGGGGCTCGGGGTCGGTGACGTCGACCGCGGCGCCGGCGAGATGTCCCGACTCCAAGGCGGCAACCAAGTCGTCGGCGACCACAAGGTCGCCGCGGCCGCCGTTGGCAAAGAAGGCGCCCGGCTTCATCGCGGCGAAGAACTCGGCGTTCGCCAGGCCGCGGGTCTCGGGTGTGCTCGGCATAAAGGATGCGACGATGTCGGCCTCGGCCAGGCGCTCAGGTAGGGCGTCCATGCCGTCCATGTCCTCAAACACAATGGGGTAGACGAGTGGATGGCGCTTGATGCCGCGGACGTGCGCGCCCATGCTGCGGCAGAGCGTGGCAAAGTGGCCGCCAATGTCGCCCGCGCCCAGCACCAGCACGTTGGCATTTTTGAGCGAGGTAACCGGCCCCAAATCCTCCCAGCGATGCTCGCGCTGCAAGTCGTGATAGCCGGGCAGGCGCTTCATCATGGAAAGGACCATGGCAAACATGTGCTCGCTCACGGCCTGACCGTAGGCGCCGATTGAGCAAGACAGCTTGGCTTCAGCCGGCACAGTGCCGGCGGCAAGGTAGTCGTCATAGCCGGCGGTCTGCAATTGCAACAGCTGGAGATGGTCGCATGCCGTGAGCATGCCAGGGTTGATGTTGCCCAGGATCACGTCGGCATCGGCGACCTGTTCACGTGTGGCGGCGTCGGCGCTCGTGTAGATAAAGTCCTCGCCCGGAGCGCTCGACTCGAGGATCGCGCGATGGCGGTCGTTGACGGGCAACAAGACCAGGATGTTCACAAGCAGTCCTCTCCGCTCAGCCTGCCAAAAAGGGACAGGTTTATTTGTGGCAGGTTTTATCAGGCAAAACGTTCAAATAAAACGCCGGATACAAGACGAGCGTGCCCGTCAGCATCCGGCGCATCCACAGCTACCAGCTCAACAGCTCGTAACCGTCCTCGGTCACTACGAGCTGTACCTCGCACTGGGCCGAATCACTGCCGTCCTTGGTGCGCACGCACCAACCGTCGCCCTTGCTAATCTTGATGTCGGGCGCTCCGGCGTTGACCATGGGCTCGATGGTAAAGACCATACCCGGAGCCATGATGGTGTCCACATCGGGCGCCTCGGTGGTAAAGCCCACGAACGGGTCCTCGTGGAACTCCTTGCCAATGCCGTGTCCGCCGTACTCGCGCACCACGCTAAAGCCGGCGTCCTCGACCGTCTTTTGCACGGCTTCGGCCATAACGGAGAGCGGCAACCATGGCTTGACGGCTGCCAAGCCCGCTTCCACGCTGGCGCGGGTGACCTCGACCAGGCGCTGGCGCTCGGCAGAGACCTCACCGATGCAGAACATGCGGCTCGAATCACTAAAGTAGCCGTCTAGGATCGTGGAGCAGTCGACGTTGATGATGTCGCCCTCGCGCAGCACGTCCGTATCGCAGGGGATACCGTGACAGACCACGTCGTTGATCGAGGTGCACACGCTCTTGGGGTAGCCCTCGTAGTCGAGGTCGGCCGGCGTGCCACCGTGCTCGACGGTGTAGTCGTAGATCATCTGGTCGATCTGGTTGGTGGTCATGCCCGCGGCGATGTGCTCGCCTACGTAATCGAGCACGCCCACGTTGATGGCGGCCGAGCGCTTGATGCCCTCGATATCGGCGGGCGTCTTGTAGAGCGTGCGGGGCAGAACCTCCCAGCCCTCTTCCCACAAGCGCTCGAGGCGCTCATCAAAGGTGCTATGGCATTTCTTATATTTTTTGCCGCTGCCGCACCAGCAAGCGTCGTTGCGGCCGGGCACGGGTCCTTTGTCAAACATGGCTAACTTCCTTTCATCCGCAGCTAGTATAGCCCACCCACGCGTCTATAAAAGTTGCGGTGATATAGTTCCGATTTAAGCGGTTTAACAGCACAAATAGGAACTATATCACCGCAACTGATGGGGCGGGATGGCGGGCACTAGCTGCTGCGTGGTTTTGCTAGTAGCTCACCTGGCAGGGGATGCCGAGGGCTTGGACGCGTGCGGCAATCGTGTCGAGCACCTCGGGTGCCGCTTTAGCAAGGCCGGCGACCGGTGTCTCGCGCGCCACCGTGTAGATAGTCGCCTCCTGCGGGCGAATGCGCTCGAGCGCCGCGAGCCAAGGGCCGACGTACTCCTCGCCGGTGTTATCGAGAGACTTGCCTCGGTACTCGCCGCTCAAAAACATCGTCTGGATAATGACGTGGTCGTTAAAGCTCGCGAACGTTTCGATCTGGTGCTCTACATCGTAGGGGCCAACGGGCTGGTCGAGCAGCTGGATAAAAGCCGGGTCGACCGTGTCGAGCTTGAGGATGTTGTCGTCGACCATCATGAGCGCATCGTGTACCTGGGGACGGTCGGCGCGCGTGCCGTTGGAAAGCACGGCAATCTTGGTGTTTGGGGCCAGCTGGTCGCGAAGCGCGACGGCACCGGCGATGGCCTGCGGAAACTCCGGCGCGGCGGTGGGTTCGCCGTTGCCGGCAAACGTGATTACATCGGGGAGCTCGCCCTCGATTGCCATCTCGTGCAGCTTGGCCTCGAGTGCATCGAGTACCACGGCAGCTGTGTTGTACGGCTCATGGCAGGGGCGCTCAGCGTTGAGACCGTTTTCGCAGTAGATGCAGTCGAACGTGCAGATTTTGCCGCTCGCCGGCATCATGTTGACACC
>URWS01000269.1 GCA_900551605.1 uncultured Collinsella sp.
GGGTGGGTTGAAGCTGGCCGCTGCGCGCCCAGCAGACTAAAGTCTTGAACGCAAAAACCGCCTATCGGCGGCTTCCACGGACCAAGCCGGACATACCGTCGCAGGGCCTCATCGCAGCTAGAGCTTTAAGGAAAGGCCCCGCCCCTGTCAAACCTCTACCGGAGAAGCGCGGCAAACAAGAACTGCGCGAGCACGCGTCAGTAGAGTTACATGCAAGCAGAAAAACACCTGCAATTTCGCCTTTTCTCAATTGAGATGTAAGTTTCGACAGGCCAAATCTTACATCCAAACAAATAATAAAAAGAGGCGGCCATTCAAAAGAAAAGCCGCCTCTCCGCAGGACGCAGGCCCGTAGGTTGACTGCGTCAATACCGCTAGGTTTACTCTAGTATCCTATCGGGTCCCAAAAGGTCAATCCAGTTAAAGACGGCAGGCAACCCAAAGCAACATCTTTCATGAATCTCCAGTCCTATCGAGCCCGATCGAGCCCGGCTATCCAACCAGATACGGCCCAATCACATCGAAAATCTCGCCCACCTTGGTTGCGGGATTTTGCAAAGAGGGCTTGAGGTTACCCAGCTCCCTATGGTGCGTATCGAGGCGCCCAGCACGCTAAAGTGCCTCGCCCCGTTTATCGTCCACCGCTTCGAACAGCCCGTCCAAGTTCTTGCGGTACTCGATGCCCAAGTCCTTAGACATCGCCTGAGCAAGGGCGCCCTGACACTCCGCGGCCGACATGGGGGCAGACGTATAACGAAGGTGCAGAAGCGGCCACAGTTCGAAGCAAGGGTTCGACCACAACGCGTGGAAGGTCCTCGAACCATCGGAGAACTCGGTGCACTTACGCTCCATCGCGTCGAAGTCGGACGCAGGGAAGTCATCCTTGTCATACACGAGCCACACGTGGTCGAACGTCTCGGGCGCATAGCGGCAGTGTTCGACAGCGAAGTCAAGCAGGTCGAGCGTGTGTTTGCCCGTTCCCTTAACGATAACGGCAACCTTGCGTTCGTTTGCCGCGCACAAAGCAGCACGCACGCCCTCGAAGTAGCGAGGCTCAGTCTCCTTGCCCTCGGTCACCACGAGGTGGCGCGTCATCTGCACCATGCGCGGGCGAACCTCGCGTTTGCCACTACGCCAGCCCTTCGACTTCTTCGCTGCCATGTTAATCCCACTCCTCGATGCGGGTGAGATACGGGTCGGCACCGTAACGACCAGACAGGTACTGCTTATCGAAAGCAGCATTCTTGCTAACCAAGTTGCCATTAGCCTCGTGGATGTCGGCGAGCGACCACAGTTGGCTCGCCTCCCCCTCGCCGCGTGCGGCGAACCATATCTCGTCGCGGCGGAACACGTCGTTTCGCATTGTGGACACGTCCTGGGACGAGAAGATGAGCTGCGCGCCGCTCTTGTTGACCTCAGGATCCTTAAACAACAGAATCACGTAGCGCAGGAGCTTCGGGTGAAGCTTGGCGTCAAGTTCGTCGACTACAACGGTAGCGCCGCGCTCGAGCGCAGTCATCAGATATGCAGCTAGCCCCATGAGCTTCTGTGTGCCGGCTGACTCCTCAGAAAGGCGCAGCTCATAGCCCTTGCCGTCCACCTCGTGCCTCACAAAGACGCGCTGGCCGCGCCATTCCGGGGCCTTCTCCACCCTAAAGCCATCGATGCGTACGTCGACGGCGCGCAGAAAGCGCGTGACCTCGGGCGACTCCGCCTCGTCCAGCAATTGCTCGAGCATCCGCTCCAGGTAAGAGCTGTTGTAGTTCAGGAACACGCCATCAAGAAACCAGCTGGCAGCCTCCTTGATCACCGGCGCGTCAAAGTTGATACAGAGGAACGACAGGTACGGCAGACTCGGGTTGAATCTCGCGGCCGTAACAAGTTTGCGCAGCGTGGGACCGAGCTCGACCTCAGCACCCTCGCGCTCGAACAACATTGCCGTACGCGAAGCTCCCAATTTGCGCCGCCACAGTCCCTCGGACACGATCTCGTCCGCATGCACGGACAGGGCATAGCGGTACTCATGCTCACCCGCGCGATAGTAGAGCTCGAACTCGGTGGGCTTAGCAGCCGACACGTCATCGAACTCGAACGCAGAGCAACGGGGTATTGAAGATCGGTTACCTTCTGGCGCATCAGTGCTGGCAGACAACAATCTGATCGGCCTTGCCACCGCCGAACGAATATAGTCAAGAGCCTCGAGCAGGTTAGACTTGCCGCCAGCGTTAGGCCCGTAAACCGCAGCCACCGGAAGGAAGCTCTGCCCGTCAGGGCACTCTATAAGGGAGCGCGCGAACTCCCTCATCGATGTTGCCTGCATGGAAAGCTCAGTTTCGTCGCGATAGGATCTATAGTTCCTGAAGGTAAACTGGCAAAGCATCGTCCTCAAAATTCCTTTCATTGTTTTGAAAAGATATTTCAGAGCTTTTCTTTGATTATAGACTTTAAATATAGCCAATCAAGTGTTTACAGCCCCCGAGAGAACCGGCACAACCTTTTAAACCTATTAAGACCCAAGAGATTAAACATCCGTCCCGAAGAATTAGCCCCAAGTTCGCATTGCACACAATGTTGAAGTCGGTTTAGCGACAGCGGGCACGCTGTTACGGGCCCGCTGTCGCTACGGAGCCGAATCCTTATCCCCTCGGCGGGAAGGGGTCGTGCCCATGAGAATCCTTTGCGCGGATTCTGCCGTCGCGACGATGAATGATCAACTCCGACTCTTGATTGGAGCAAATGCGTCGACCGAGCTTTATCGCCTCGCTCTGGGTCGTCGTAACGAAGGAGGCACGACTTGCCCCTTCACCCTTAACCCGCCAATCGCCATCCGAACGCTTCGTAATGAGCTGATTCCTGCCTGTCTCTTATACCCATCTGACGCTGCCGACGATCGCATA
>URWS01000270.1 GCA_900551605.1 uncultured Collinsella sp.
AATCGTGCACATGCAGGCGACGTCGGCTTATACGCCCCAAACCGCACTCACCAACAGCGCACGCGTCGATCTTTGCCGCAACGGCGGCGGCGATAAACTTGAGTCACATGACGAGGACCGTGTCATTCAACGCTGTACCCTACCGCAGGACCTACCGGCAACAGGATCAGTTCCCATCGCCGCTTGCATCACCGCGCTCCTGACCTCGGGTGCCGCAGCCCTATGGTTCGCTCGCCTTAGGTCGACCCCAAAGAAGCGCTAGCGCGATGAAAAAGCGGGCGAGCCAGTCCCCTGGCTCGCCCGCTTTCAATCATGTAAATCGCCGTATCTACTCTGCAGACGAAGATCCACCATCAACGATTGCCTGCTCGGACTCAGGAATCCCATCGGCACCCGTACTCTGTTCTTGCTCCACCTCTTCGCTGATTGCGGAGGCGGGGGTCGAGCCCTTTGCACCCACGATGTAGGCAGCCCCAAATCCTAACGCAATGGCAATCAAGGTCAAAATCACGTAGACAGGCCAATGGCGCTTAATATACGAAAACACGTTGACTCCTTAGAGCTCCGTCTACGAACGGCGGATAACCTCGGTCACGACCTCGGATACCGTGGCAATGTTCGTCGGGTTGACATTGTGGGGCAGGTCGTCCTCGGTACGAGCGCAAGCCAGACGCGTGCCGTCCACGCCGGCGATGGTGAGGGCTCGGCGGCTCGCCTCGAGCGCGGCATAGGCATCGGTCTTGGCATAGGGCATCTCGAGCGCGCCACAATCGACATGGAACGACTTGCACACCTTGCTGACCAGGTTCATGATGCGGCGATCGCCCTTGAGCAGCTGCTGTTCGCCCTCGACCGTCACCACCGAAAGCCTACCGGCGCCGACGGATTCAAGATTGATGAAGAATACGCCGCGGAGCTTATCGCGATGCGAAGCCAAGAAGGCCTTCATACCGGCGCCATCACAATCCGAGGCGCCCGTTGCCACAAACCAGATATCGTGACCGAGCAGCTCATCATCGCCCATAGAGGCGACAGCCGAGAGCATATCTTCGGAAGAAGCGCCGTCGGAAGACGTAGCGCCGCCCTTCCAGCCGTCGTTATCGTCCTCGAAGTTATCCCACGAACCGATACCGCGACCTGACTTCTTGGCATCGTAATCGTCTTCGACGCCCAGCCAGTCACTCATGCTGTCCTGCTCATTTTTCTTTTTACGACCGAACAGGCCGCCCAGGCCGAGCTTGCGAGACTTGGGTGCCGCCGGGGCGGGAGCCGAAATGGTCTCGATCGGCTGAGCGCCCGACGCAACGGGCATAGGAGGCGCAACGGGTGCCGATGTGGGTTCGGGACCCTGAGCGGTAGCAAAGGGGTCGTTGACCTGTGCGGAGGGGTCGGGAAGGTCGAACAGCGACGTGCGAGACGCAACGTTTGTCTGTTTCATCGACGGCAGCGACGGATCGGGGACCGAAGCCAGCGGAGACGAGGAAGGTGCAGGCGACGGAGCCGACGCCGGATCGGGAACATTCATCTGCGGACGCGGCGATGCCTGGGAGGAAATCTGGGCCATAAGGGAATCGACCGTTTCGTCCTGGGTGGGAGCGACATCGGCAACCGTGGCACCGGAACCACTCGGGGTCGGCATGGTGAAAATCTGCGTGGAGTAAGGCCTCGACTCACCTGTCTCGGGAGCCTCGGAAACCACAGGCACTTCCTCCTGCTCGACCTCGGTCGAATCATCTTGCTCGGCTGTCGCGTATTGCTCTTCGTCAGAGTTGGCCTCGACGGGCTCGTCCTCGGCGGCATCTTGGATTTCGGCGGCATCAATAGGCTCGTCATCGTCTGCCGCGTCGCCCTGCTCATCGGAAACAGGAAGGGGCTCGGCAATCGCGGTGCCTTGCTTTTCAAACGTTATCGTGGAATCGAACTGCGCGGCATCAAACGACATGGTGCTATCGACGTGCTGCTGAGCCTCGAAAGACGTTGTTGCCTCAACAACGTCCGCTGACGTCGGTTGCTGGGACTCAAAGGACGTCGTAGCTTCGGCAGCGTCGACGGGCCCGGACTGCATAGCCTCGTTCTGCTCAAACTCTTGCGCCGCGCGCTCACGTGCCGCCTCGGCTGCCTGCTGCTGAGCGATAGCCTCCTGCTCGGCAGCCTCGCGTGCGGCAGCGCGCTTCTCCTCGAAATCGTCGACAAATTTCCTGCCCTTTGCAAGCGCACCCTTAAAGAAGCTGGAAGCGCTGGCGCCAATCGAAGAGAACGCGGATGCAATATCGGCATGGGGCGTTGCCGCGGGAATCTCGGCCGAGAAATCAGTATCGCTCTCGTAAGACACGCGCCTCGGCTGTTCAACGTAATCGTCGTCAGACTCGTCCGCAACGTCTTGCGCCGGCGCGGCGGGAGCCAAAATGTCCAGTCCTGCCGCGGGATCGATCGCAGACACCGCCTCGGGCTCGGCAACGGCAGCGGTAACCGCGGCAGACTCATCATCCGCAGTGACAACGGGCGCAGGCTCGGGCTCAAACGTCGGCTCCTCGCCCTCCTCGTAATCGAGCGTGCAGGACTCGGGAAGCATTCCGAGCGCACGGATGGCATCCGAACCAAAGCGGATGTTGCCGGCGGCGTTGCGATAGAGCTTGGGCTCGGGCTCGGCCGCGGCAGGCTCCTCCGCCGGCTCGGCAGCGGGAACCTCGTCATTGAACTCTTCGGCCTGGACAGCCTGATTCTGATCCTCGGGCACGATGGCGCCAATCAGCGTCTCGTCGGCAGACGCACCCTCAAAGCCCTCGATCTGCTCGTCAAAAGCCTCGCCCTGTTCGGGCTCGGTTTGAGCGTCGGGAGCAATCGGCTGACCGAACT
>URWS01000271.1 GCA_900551605.1 uncultured Collinsella sp.
GTAAGGGCCCAGGTAGACTACCTGGTCGATAGACGGCAGGTGCAAGGCTGGCGACAGCCTCAGCCGAGCCGCACTAATCGCCCGAGCTCTTCCGGAACCGCACCTCGCGGCCCGCGGGACATGCGCTCAGAAGCGCGGTCCGGGCACGAGGATGCCCCCGAGTCATCTTTCCTATGCGCCATGCGGCCCCCAGGGCACGTGAGTAGACACCGGACACCGTAACGGTGGGCGCCGCCCACCGGTCAGCGGCCAGAGCATGGGGGGCACGCCCGGTCCCGTTCCGAACCCGGAAGCTAAGCCCCATCGCGCCGAGAGTACTGCGGGGTCAGCCCGTGGGAGGCCAGGGCGCCGCTGACCGGTGGACGGCACCGAGCCGTACGCTTGAACTTAGAAGGGGGAGGCCTCGCGGCCTCCCCCTTTTTTGCGTTGTATACACGTTGTACTTTGGGACCTAGTTCCCCCGTATGCGCTCTTACTGTTTGGCTGTATTTTGAGTCCTTCTAGTGTATTTGAGCGATAATTACTCGCATTGGCGTTAGGGAGGGCTTGATGTTTACCGTATTTGTCTTGGGCAATATTGCTTCGGGTAAGTCGACTGCCTGCCGCTATTTCGAATCTCGTGGCGCTATGCTAATCGATCTGGATGAGCTTGCAAAATCGCTGTATGTGCCGGGCTCTGATATCGTCAATGCACTCGCGGATGAATTCGGTTGGGACATTTTGGATGAGGAAGGCGGCATTCGCCGCAGCATCCTCGCTTCTCGAGCTTTCGCTTCTCCTGATTCGGTCGCACGGCTCAATGGCATCGTGCATCCCGTTCTGATTGAACAGCTTTCGCTTAGGATTCTCGATCCGGTTTGTTGTACGGTTTCATCTCCCCGTTATCCCTTTGCGGTGGTCGAGGTTTCTGCTCCGACTGGTTTTGAGGATGCATTTGGCTTGGCTGATGAAATTCTGGTCATTAGCGCCCCTTTGTCAGTTCGTCGCGAGCGCGCTATTCAACGTGGCATGGAGCCATCTGATTTCGATGCCCGTTCTGCTTGCCAGCCCGATGAGTCTGCGCTGTGCAATCTCGCTACAACGGTGATTGATAATTCGGCAGCTGATAATTCGCTCTTTGAGCAGCTTGACTCATGGCTTGCATGCCACGGGTTTATAGATACTCCGGATAAGGAGGAGGCCGATGCCTAAGGCACGTTTCTTTACATGGTATCGCGTGGCGCCACTTGCCGTTGTGTTCGTCTTCGGCCTTATTTCGCTCGTCTACTCGTTTGCTCCTGCCGCTTTCTTTAAGCCGCTGTATCCGATTGACTACGAGGCGTATGTAAAACAATCCAGTATTTCGCATAATCTGGATCCGTATCTGGTGTGCGCTGTCATTAAGTCGGAATCGAATTGGGATCCCGAGGCCGAGTCGAATCAGGGTGCTCAGGGATTGATGCAGCTGATGCCCGAGACTGCCCAGGATATGATCGCCAAGGGTCTTGTCGACGGAGGGGAGTATTCGGCCGACAATCTTAACGATCCGGCTACGAATATCGAGTTTGGCTGCGCATACCTCTCGTATCTTCTCGCCTATTTCAACGGGTCGACGGATAGTGCCATCGCCGCCTATAACGCCGGTATGGGCAATGTCGACGGATGGGCGCAGCAGAACACGTCACTCCATAATGCGATTACCTTCCCTGAAACTCAGGCCTATCTGATTCGCGTCAATAATGCCTGGGTTCGATATAAGACTCTCTATCCCGATCGGTTCGTATAGGACTAAGCCCACCGCCCGCGTATACTGCAGATGTATGAGTTAGGAGTATCCATGGCGGAATTTGAAGTAGAACGCGTTGGTGGTGAACTTAAGCGCTTTGGCGTTGAGGGCGCTGATGTGCCGTTTAAGGTCGTGTCTCCATACGAGCCCGCTGGTTCCCAGCCTAAGGCCATTGAGTCACTTGTGCGGGGCGTGAGGGACGGAGACCGCTATCAGGTTTTGCTGGGTGTGACTGGTTCGGGTAAGACTTTTACGATGGCCAAAACCATTGAGGCCTTGGGTAAGCCGACCCTTGTCATGGCTCCGAATAAAACGCTCGCCGCTCAGCTTGCGAGCGAGCTCAAAGAGTTCTTTCCCAATAACGCTGTGGTCTACTTCGTCTCGTACTACGACTACTATCAGCCCGAGGCGTATGTGCCGCAAAGCGATACATATATCGAGAAAGACTCCTCGATTAACGAAGAGGTCGAGATGCTGCGCCATCAGGCGACCGCATCGCTGCTCTCTCGACGCGATGTGATCGTTGTCGCATCGGTCTCGTGTATCTATGGCATTGGCTCTCCTGAGGACTATGCGGGTCTGGCTCCAAACGTCGACAAGAAGGTGCCGCTCGAGCGCGATGACTTTATCCATGCGCTTATCGACATTCAATATGATCGCAATGACTATGACCTGGCACGCGGCACGTTCCGCGTGCGCGGCGATGTTGTCGACGTGTATCCGCCTTATGCCGAGCATCCGTTGCGGTTTGAGTTCTTTGGCGACGAGGTCGAGCTGATTGCCGAGATCGATGAGGTCACCGGTGAGATGCTTCGTGAGTACGAGGCCATCCCCGTATGGCCGGCATCGCACTACGTGACCGAGAAGCCGAAGGTCAAGGCGGCTCTGAAATCGATCAGCGAAGAGTGCGAGAAGCGCGTGGCGGAGCTCAAGGCGACCGACAAGTTGCTCGAGGCACAGCGTCTGCAGCAGCGCACTGATTATGATCTTGAGATGCTCGAGACGATGGGCTTTTGCAACGGCATCGAGAACTACTCGCGTCATCTGGACGGTCGCAAGCCGGGTGAGCCGCCATTTA
>URWS01000272.1 GCA_900551605.1 uncultured Collinsella sp.
TATGCGATCGTCGGCAGCGTCAGATGTGTATAAGAGACAGGCAGATGGCGTGCCCGTCATGCTCGAGAACAACGCCTTTGTGCTTGCCGACCATCCCTACCTGCAGACGTTGGCCGATGAGGACCTCACCGATAACTCAATCTTTGCGCTCGTTGCCGAGCATTCGGGCCGCGCGCCGCTCAAGTCCGACCCCTGCACCGTGGAGATTGCGCTTGCCGATGCTCAGGCGGCCCCGCTGCTGGAGGTGCCGGTCGGCGAGCCGCTCTTCTATATGGAGGCATACTTTACCGATGAGGACGAGCGGCCCCTGCTGCTCGGTCGTCAAAAGATCGTGGGCTCGCGCTACGTGTTCGACATCTAACGTTCACGAATAGAACAACATGGAACAAATTTACCGCAATGGCTTCCACCGTGGCTGCATGCGTGGTATATATAGAACAACATAGAACGACAGCAGGTACGAGCAGCCGTCGCCAAAAGCCGCCACACAAGGAGGGGCATCAGCATGAACGCACATGATCTGATTCAGGAAATTATCGAGCGCAAGGGCAAGGTCGAGAACGTCTTTTGGATCGCCTGCGGTGGTTCGATGATCGACCTCATGCCGGCCAACGAACTGCTCAAGCGCGAGGCCACCACGTTTACCTCGACGGTCTACACGGCGCGCGAGTTTTGCCTGATGACTCCCAAGAGTCTTGGCGAGAAGTCACTCGTCATCGCCTGCAGCCACAGCGGTAACACGCAAGAGGTCGTCGACGGCTGCGAGATGGCGTTGGCTGCCGGCGCCGAGGTCATTGCCCTTACCGACTGCGAGGGCTCAAAGATCGACAACGGCAAGTGGACCACCTGGGTCTACCCCTGGGGCGAGGGCGTGCCGCAGGCCGAGGTGCCTCAGGGTATCGGCGCTCTGATCGCCGCCGAGCTGCTCGACCAGCAGGAAGGCTACGAGGCACTCGCCGACATGTACGAGGGCCTCAAGCAGATGGATGCGCTGCTGCCCGCTGCCCGCGAGAAGGTCAACGCCGAGCTGGGCGCCCGCTTTGCCGAGCTCTGCCAGCAGCACAAGTTCTTCTATATCCTGGGCTCCGGCCCCAACTTTAGCCAGACCTACGCCATGGCCATCTGCTCGCTCATGGAGATGCAGTGGCAGCACTGCTGCTATATCCACTCCGGCGAGTATTTCCACGGCCCCTTCGAGGCCACCGAGCCCGGCGTGTTCTACTTTGTGCAGCTTGGCGCGGGCGAGTGCCGCCCCATGGAGGAGCGCGCCCTTGCGTTCCTCAACACGCACACCGATACGATTATGGTGCTCGACGCGCTTGAGTACGGCGTGGGCGACGTGCCCGCCAGCGTGCGTTCGTACCTAGAGCCGATCTTCTTCTACGCGATGAGCTGCGAGCTGCGCGCCGCCCGCGGCAAGGTGTTCGACCACAGCCCAGAGGTTCGTCGCTACATGGGCATCGAGCAGTACTAGGCACCGGGAATTATCTTTTTTGACGGGGTCTGCGCTGCGCGCGGGCCCCGTTTTGCGTTATGGTGGCCGGATTCGTGTCTGCGCGAAAACGAAGGTGAATGTTTTTCCGCGAAGTGAACGACTTATTTTGGACCCCCGAAGCATCGACACTTTTTGACGCCAAAACTGCAGGAAAAACTCGGCGAAACCGCAGGAAACGGCGTCTGAAAAGTGTCGATGCTTCGGGGGCTCGTTTTTGCTCGTTCACTTCGCGGAAAAACATTCACCTTCGATTCGCAAGGGCACTGCGTGAGTCAAAAAAGCGGGCCGCGCTGGGAATTTCCGGCGCGGCCCGCATGGTATCGCGCTTAGATTCGCGAGATTGCGGCGATTGACGGCCTACTTGCCGACGACGCCCTCGGCGTCCCACCAGTCGAGCTGGGCGATGTTGTCGCGAATGTGCTGGCAGCTCTTGTGGAAGCCCTCGAGCTCGTGCTCGGAAAGGTCCAGCGTGTAGACCTCCTCGACACCCTCGGCACCGATCACGCACGGCAGGGAGGTAAAGATGCCCTCCTCGTCATACTGGCCGGTCATAAGCGTAGAGGCCGAAAGTACGGCGTGCTCGTTGTGCAGCACGGCGGCGCAGACGCGCGCGGCGGAGTTGGCGACGGCGTACTCGGTGCACTGCTTGCCGGCGTAGGTCACATAGCCGCCCTTGCGCGCGAGCTCCTCGACCTCCATGTGGTCGAAGGCGTACTTGTCGGGGTTCTCGGCCTGAAGCTCGTTAAGGCTCTTGCCGGCGATGGTCGCGGCCTTAAAGGCGGCCAGCTGGCTAAAGCCGTGCTCGCCGATCATGTAGGCGTCGATGGACTTGGGGCTCACGCCGACCTCCTTGGAGATCTCGGTGCGCAGGCGGGCGGAGTCCAGACCGCAGCCCGAGCCGATGATCTTCTTGGGGTCGTAGCCGGTCAGGTGCCACAGCTCGGTGCACACGACGTCGCAGGGGTTGGAGATGCTCACGAAGATGCCGTCAAAGCCGGCGTCGACGATGCGCTTGGCAAAGGTGCGGGCGGCGTCGGTGGTAAAGAACAGCTCGCCGTCGCGGTTGCCAGCGGCCAGCGCGACCTTGCCGGCGGCGTTGACGATGACGTCGCAGCAGGCCAGCTCCTCGTAGTGGTCGTAGCAGTTGACGATCTTGGTGTTGTACGGGACAAACGAAAGGGAGTCGCGCAGGTCCTGGACCTCGGACGTCACCTTGGCCTCGTTGATATCGCACAGGTACAGCTCATCGGCAATGCCCTGCATAAGCAGGCTGTTGGCGACATGTGCTCCTACGTGGCCCTGGCCGACCACACCGATCTTACGCGTCTGG
>URWS01000273.1 GCA_900551605.1 uncultured Collinsella sp.
TGAGCACCACGGTGTGGATGGGCACGTTGATGCCGACGCCGAGCGTGTCGGTGCCGCAGATGACGGGCAGCAACCCCTGCTGCGCCAGGCGCTCGACCAGCAAGCGATAGCGCGGCAGCATGCCGGCGTGGTGCACGCCGACGCCGCAGCCGAGCAGGCGCTTGAGGATCTTGCCGAAGGCCGTCGAGAAGCTCGTGCCCTTGGCAGCCTCCTTAATAGCCTCGCGCTGCTCCTTGCTGGCAATGCCAAAGTTGGCGAGTGACTGTGCCGTTGCGAGTGCGGCGTCTTGGCCAAAGTGCACGATGTAGAGCGGTGCCTCGCCGCGGCGCATCGCGAGCTCAACGGTGCCCTCGAGCGAGGTCGTCACATAGTCGTAGCTCAGCGGTACGGGACGCGGGGCGTCGACGACGAGGTCGCAGGTGGCGCCGGTGTGTTCCTCGAGCGAGGCTGCAATAGCGGTGACATCGCCAAGCGTGGCGCTCATGAGCATGAATTGTGTGTGGGGCAGGGTGAGCAGCGGTACCTGCCATGCCCAGCCGCGGTCGGGGTCGGCGAAGTAGTGGAACTCATCCATGGCGACGCAGCCCACATCGGCATCCTCACCCTCGCGCAGCGCGTCGTTGGCAAGGATCTCGGCTGTGCAGCAAATGACGGGTGCCTTGGTGTTGATATGCGTGTCGCCGGTGATCATGCCGACGTTATCGCGGCCGAGCACCTGCACCAGGTCAAAAAACTTCTCGCTAACCAGAGCCTTGATGGGGGCCGTGTAGTAGCAACGCTTGCCTTGCGCCATGCCCATAAAGAGCATGCCCAGCGCGACAAGCGATTTGCCCGAGCCGGTCGGCGTGCCCAAAATGACATGATCGCCGGCGGCAAGATCCATGAGGGCTTCTTCTTGGTGGTCCCACAGCTCGATGCCGCGGTCGCTCGTCCATTCGAAGAAGCGCTCGAAGGCCTGATCGGGCGTGAGCCATGGCTCGGGCTCGCTGCCGTCCTCGGGCTCCCACCAGGTGGGGGAGAGCGCTCCGAGCGAGCCGAACTCGGCCTCGGTGCCTGTGCCGCCCGAGAACGAGCTGGCGGCGCCGGCGCCGGAGACGGTGCTGGCGGCGGTATCTGTCGTGGTCTGTGCCATGTGGTTTGCTTTCTCTCGCGATTGTCCGCCAACTATTATGGCGTAGCGGCGGCGCGGGGCGCCAGCGCGAAAGAAAATGCAGGAAATGGGCGTGTGATGCTAGCGATCGTTAGCGTTCTTGCGGCAGGCGCTTCTTACCCTTGCGGGCGCGGTTCTTAAAGTTCTCAACGGCTTCTTCCATGCCGAGGGGCACGTAGGCGAGTTCATCGAGATCGTCGGGCAGATAGCAGGCGAGGCTCTGCTCCTGCGCCCGGCCTGCCGCGAGCTGCTCTTCGGTGGGCTCCGCACCGGGTGTGGCGCAGATGCCATAGACGACAGCGCCCATCTCGCGCGTTCGGCACTCGTATTCGGTCTCGGGATGCTCGGGATGGTCGCGGCGGACGTCGTCACTTACCCAAAGCGTGTCGTAGCCGGCCGCGGCAAACTGACCCAGGGCGTAGTCGCGCAGTGGTTTACTGTCGGTGCGCAGTGCGACGGTGGCGCCGGCAGCAAAGAGCGGACGGTAGAGCATCAGATGGTCGACATGGACAAGTCGCTTTTTGGCGTACTTGGCCTTGGGCTGCGGCGTGGGAAAGTTGATAGTGATGGCATCGAGCTCGCCTGCGGCGAACAGCTGCGGCAGCGATGCGGCGCCTCGGGGCAGCACGAGCGCGTTGGGCAGTTCCTGCTCGCAGATCTTCTGAGCGGCATAGGCGATGCAGATGGGCTCCTGGTCCATACCGATAAAGAGGGTATCGGGCTCACGGCGAGCGCGCTCAACCAGGTAAGTTCCTTTGCCGCAGCCTAGGTCGAGATGAAGGCGGCCGAAGGGCTTGCCGCCAGCCGGCGTGCATGCCTCACACCAGTGTCCGGCATAGTTCTCGGGGTTCGTCTCGATCGCATCGGCGTAGCGCTCCAGGCGCTCCTCGAGCACAAAGTTCTTAGGCGTGCGAACGTGGACGGCTCCCATGAGGCTCCTTGGTCATAAGTATGGAACGCATGGCTGCACGTTCCGGCAATGGGTTGGAAGAGGGCGGGCGCAATGTGCCCGAAAGTTGCGGTGCGGCTCGGCGGCGAGTCGTCGATGCCTACAGGCGCTTAAGAATCACATAGCGGTTGAGGTCGCCGCTGCGACCGTCGGCATGGAAACGCTCGAGCTCGCGCACGGGGACCTCGCCGCTCTTGTAGAACGTACGGACGCCGCGCACCAGGTCGGTGATCTGCTGATCGTCAAAGTGATGGCAATAGCGGTAGGCGTGGCGGTCGTTTTGCCAGCCAATGAGGTGGTCGCCGGCTTCAAACTGCGCGGAATCGTAACCCTCAAACGGCGGGGTGAGTTCGGCACGGGCTTCGGCTCGAACGGCCTTGCGCGCCATGCGCTCATCGTTCATAAACTCCCAAAAGCTGATGACGATGATGCCGCCCGGGCGCGTCTGCCGCACCAGGGCGTCGAGCACGCGTACGCGGTACTCGCACGACGGCACGTGGTGCATAAAGCCAAAGCAGACCGAGATGTCGGCGAGCGGGGCGTCGAAAAGCACGTCGGGTGTTTCGGCGGGGTTGAGCTTCATGAGGGCGTCGAGCACGTCGAGTTCCTGGAAGTGCAGGTTGGGAATGCGAAGCGCGTGGCCATGTGCATCGATGGCCAGGTCTTGGCACGAGTCGACGCCATAGAACTCAAACGGGCAGCTGGCATCTGCCGAGGGG
>URWS01000274.1 GCA_900551605.1 uncultured Collinsella sp.
AGAGTTCAAGGAGCGGACGAGGCTGCAGGACGCCGACGCGGCCTTCGTCGTCGCCGCGACCATGCTCCAGGTCGCCCGCGTGCTCGTCATCAACTCCCTGACGGAGGTCGAGCGGGCGGGAGCGGGCAACGCCAAGGAGGACGCCCTGCACAGCTTCCAGGACCGCGTTTTCTCCGGCTTCGGCGATGGGGATCCGGCGGAATCGGGCCGCCTGTTCGCCTCCAAGAGCCACATCCTCTCCTCGCGAGGCGTGCCGTACGACGCGACGCGCTACGAGGCTGAGAACTTCAAGGTGTTCAAGGGGGCGAACCACCGGTTCGCGACCCTCGGCCACGACCCGGTGCTCGGCCTCGTGTTCGGGACCTCGAACATCATGACCAACAGCATCACCTGCGTTAAGGACGCCAACGTCTTCGGGATCGGCGCGCGGATCCCCGCGACCTACTCGGTCTCCTACGACGCCTTCGGGAAGAACCCGCTGATCGGGGCGCCCGCCGGGACCGTGGAGATGCTGGTCGCGGCGGGAAGGCGCGTCGTGAGCGAGCCGGATGCCGCCGCAGCGGCCCTGGTCAAGCAGCTGATCCACATCGGCACGGACCTCTACACGCCGTGCGGGATACAGGTCCCGTTCGCCAACCTCGTTCTCGACAAGGCGCACACCGAGGCCCTCACCAAATACGTCAGCACTGGCGACGTATTGAAAGTCGGCATGCAGGCGGGCATGACGGTGCTCATCAACTGGCTGATAGCGGCGCTCCACGGCTGCTCGCTGATATTCAAGGACGACGGGTCGGACTACTGCACCGAGATGTACCAGGCGCGCACCAAGAAGATCATCCTCATCTCCGACACCATCGCGACCTCGAGCAGCGTCGTGCAGGCATCGATCACGAAGAACCCCAAGTGCCTCGACCTCGGAGGCGCGGCGGTGCTCGTCTACCGACTGTTCTCGGATGCTCGTTTCGTCGCGAGGCTCAAAGAGGAGTACGTGCAATCGGAGCTCGACAAGATCTACGATGAACGGGCCAAGCGGTTGCTTTGAGGTCTTACAGGAATGATTCAACCACTAAAAAGAAGCAGGAGAAGAGATAATGGCCATATGCGACTCGTGTAAAGGCAACAGCATCCTCCCAGAACATTACGGGGCTTTGACCCTTTGCAAAAAGTGCTCCATGAAGATACTCGCTCCAACGTGGAAGAACAAAATATACTCGACGAACGAAGAGGTTCACGAGCAGCGAGAGAAGACGCTTGCTCGAGCCGTTTCCGCTGGTTTTCCTTCAGATGCTATTACTAAGCTGGGATCCTACTTTGACGGCTTGATAATTCCCGGTCTCTTTAAGATCTTTGATGGCGGCAACGATCAAGGGCTAGTCGTCAAAGACGAGTCGGTCATTATCGTCACTGAAGATGATTTCGATCCAAGCGACGCCCGCAAGCAATTGGGGTTGATAGCGAGCGGGCGACGCGGCCTTTCAATCGACGAAGACGATAACGTCGACGCTTTTGATGCCGCCAATCTTGCAAAAATAGCTCTGGGAGCTTTCTCGAGTGGCGGATCGTTAGGGAAAATAGCCATGCGCGCTGGAGCGGAAATAGCCGGCGAAGTGATATCGAAGTCGAATCGGCCAACAATAGACGACCTGCCTGTGCTTCCGCAATTCGACGTCCCCTTTGGCGAGCAAACGGTTCGATACAAAGACGTTGACGATTTTGAGTTCTACATCCCAGAAGGAGAGGAGAACCTCGGTTTTCTCCTTTTCACGACAGCGGTATCCAGAAAGCAGAAAAAAATAGTCTTCTCTTTCGATCCAGGGGAGAACAGGAAGCAAGCCGCCATAGAGATAGCTCGATTCATCGAAAGCAAACTCGATGACAAGGCGGCTGAAGCGGAAGAGCAAGAGGAATCCATGCGCACGGCGAACAGCCCCTCGCGTCAGGCCGATGCTTTATCTGCGCCAGATGAGCTACTAAAATGGAAACAGCTTCTCGACGCAGGCGCCATAACAAATGAGGATTACGCCGCGAAGAAGAAACAGCTTCTCGGTTTGTGAGTCGTTGCCGGCAATTCCGCTACGCAAGCGTGTTTCACATCACCCACTTGAACACGGCGCGGAACAGCCAGACGAAAAAGCCCAGCGTGACCTTTAGCGCCGCCATGAGGAACCTACCAAGCCTCTTCATCGACGTCACCCCAATCTTCCTTTACCTTGCGGGCGCCCTCCTCGGCGCCCTCTTCCTTCTCTTGCGCGAGCAGCCTCGCCAGCTCGTCTGGCACGCCCGGGACCTCCGCCCTCCCCAGCGCGCGCTGCAGGTCCCTTATCTGCGATTTCAGCGGTTTTGAGGGAGGGCCCACGTGCTCGCGGTAGCAAGCGCAAATTGCAGCCGCGTCGCACAGGTAGCCCCGCACCCGGGCGAACGCCTCGTCGCCGTCGAGCAGGACGCGGCGGGCGCGCCCAAGCTCCGCCTCCGAGGCCAGCATGAAGCGCCACCCGCGGGACCTGCGCGCGGCCGGGATGCCGTCCGCGGGCGCGTCGGCACGCCAGTCGTCGCGCACCTGGTGCCAGTTCGCCGTGAGCCAGAGCCCCTTCTCGGGCTCCTCGCGCATCTCGAGCTCGAACTCCGTGAGCATGTTCGCGCCGGAGAACGGCGACCCCTCCGTGAACGAGAGCGTGTCGAACAGCGTCGTCCTGCCGCCCTCATACTCTATCCTCACCATCATCTCCGGCCCCTCTCCCTGCGCTGGTCCTGCTGAGCCCGCTGCCGCTCGGCGGCGAGGATTCGCTGTTGCTCGTCCTCGCGACGGCCGT
>URWS01000275.1 GCA_900551605.1 uncultured Collinsella sp.
CAACATCATCGATGTGGGCGTGCCTGCGTGTGATATCAACTACATGCTGCTACAGGGTGCGTACATGTTGGTGTGCGCTGCGCTTTCGCTGGTACTGGGCTTGGGTTATGCCCGCACGTCCGCCCGCGTTGCCTCGGGCCTAGGCGCCAACCTGCGCGAGGCCGAGTACAAAAAGATTCAAACGCTCGCCTTTGGCAACCTGGACAACTACGACGCCAGCTCGCTCGTCACCCGCATGACCACGGACATCACCGTTATCCAAAATGCTGTGGGCAACGGCTTTCGCCCTATGGTGCGCGGCCCGGTGACGCTTATCGTCGGCCTTATCTACGCGCTGATGCTGTCGCGCCCGCTCGCCACCGTCTTTGCGATCATCTTGCCCGTGCTGGCAATCGTGCTGGGCGTCATCACCTATCGCGTGAGTCCGCTCTACCGCCAACTCCAGACCTCGATGGACCACCTCAACGGCGTGGTACAGGAGGACCTCACCGCCGTGCGTGCCGTCAAGGCCTACGTTCGTACCGAGCACGAGGAGGCCAAGTTCGACACCGTCAATACCGAGCTCGCGCGCACTGCGACAAAGACCTTTGGCAGCGCGGTGCTCAACCTGCCGGTGTTTCAGCTGTCGATGTACGTGGCTGCGCTCTCCATCCTGTGGATTGGCGGCCGCATGATTCTCGCCGGCAAGTTGGGTGTAGGCTCTCTCACGGGCTTTATGAGCTACGTGCTGCTGATCATGAACTCGCTCATGATGATTTCCAACGTGTTTTTGCTGCTCACGCGCGCTCTTACGAGTGTGGGCCGTATCGCCGAGGTGCTCGACGAGGAACCCTTTATCGCCAACCCTGCGGGAGACCTCGCGACTGCGGCGCCAGCGGACGGCAGTATCGAGTTTCGCGACGTTTCCTTTAAATACCGCGCGGATGCAGCCGAGGATGTGCTCGAGCATATCGACCTTCGCATCGAGAGCGGCTCGACGGTGGGCATCCTCGGCGGCACGGGCTCGGGCAAGAGCTCGCTTGTGCAGCTGATTGCGCGCCTGTACGACGCCACCGAAGGCGCCGTGCTTGTGGGCGGACGCGACGTGCGCGACTACGACCTCGCCGCCTTGCGCGACGCTGTGGGCATTGTGCTGCAAAAGAATGTGCTGTTCACGGGCACCGTGCGCGAGAACCTGCAGTGGGGCAATCCGCAGGCGTCGGACGATGAGCTCCTCGCGGCTTGCCGCGCGGCGTGCGTGGACGAGTTCCTTGATCGCATCGGCGGGCTGGACGGCGAGTTGGGCCAAGGCGGCGCCGGTGTCTCGGGTGGCCAGAAGCAACGTCTGTGCATCGCGCGCACGCTGCTCAAGCATCCGCGCGTGCTCATTTTTGATGACTCCACCAGCGCGGTCGATATGGCGACCGACGCAAAGATTCGCGAGCACATCGCTCGGATTCCCGATGCGACCGTGCTCATCATCGCCCAGCGCATCGCGAGTGTCATGGATGCCGATCGCATCGTGGTATTGGACGACGGTCGTGTCCACGGCGTGGGCACGCACGAGGAACTGCTAGCGGGCGACAACATATACCAGGAGATTTATGCCTCGCAGATGGAGTTTGCGAGGAGCGCGGACGCCGGCGACGGCAGCGACGATGGTTGCGCGAATGATCCGATTTCCTCCGTCGCATGCGGATCGCCCTTGGAAGGGGGTGAGCGTCATGCCTAAGACCGCAGCCCAAGCACGCCCGGCCGACCTCAAGCGCACTGTGCGCCGCTTGCTCTCCTACATGGGGCATGCCAAGTTCTCGTTGCTCGCGGTGGGCGTGCTCGCCTCCGTTGCCGCCATCGCGAGCCTCGCCGGCACCTACATGGTGCGCCCCATCGTTAACGGTTTGGCCACGGGCGGGGAGGAACTGCTCGCCAAGCAGGTCATCCTGACGGCGATCATCTACGCCGCGGGCGTGCTCTCGGCCCTGGGCTACTCACAGATCATGGTGCGCGCGGCCCAACGCGTGGTGTCCGATATTCGCCGCGACCTGTTTGCGCACATCCAGACGCTGCCGCTCAGCTATTTTGACAGCACGCGCTCGGGCGACATCATGAGCTTTTTCACCAACGACGTCGACACCGTCTCCGAGGCGCTTAACAACAGCTTTGCCAACGTGATTCAGGCCGCCATTCAGGTTGTGGGCACCACGGCTATGCTCATCATCCTTAACTGGCAGCTCACGATTATCACACTCGTGTGCGATGCGGCCATTGTGCTGTATGCGCGCTACTCGGGCGCGCGCTCTAAGCGTTTCTTTGCTGCCCAGCAGGCATCGCTTGGCGACCTGGACGGATATATCGAAGAAATGGTCTCGGGCCAAAAGGTCATCAAGGTCTTTAACCGTGAGGCAGCGAATGTCGCCGGCTTCACCTGCCGCAACGACGAGCTTCGCCGCACCGGTACCGCCGCCGTGAGCTATGCCAACTCCATGGTGCCCATGACCGTCGTGATTGGCTATGTCAACTATGCCATCGTCGCCGTGGCGGGCGGCATGCTCTGCATCAAGGGGCTCGCCGATGTGGGCGCACTTGCAAGCTACCTGGTCTTTGTGCGCCAGGCCGCCATGCCCATCAACCAATTTACGCAGCTCGGCAACTTCTTGCTCAACGCGTTGGCCGGTGCCGAGCGCCTGTTTGCGGCTATGGACCTTGAGCCCGAGGTGGACGAGGGCTGCGTGGAGCTGGTGCAGACGGGCGACGCCGCGTGGGCGTGGAAGATTCCCGAGGGCCAGGGCGTGGGCGCGTACGGGCACTTGCATGACGTGGCAGCCGT
>URWS01000276.1 GCA_900551605.1 uncultured Collinsella sp.
ACACGCTGTGGGCGTGGAGCATCAGGCCGCAGGGGCGCGGCGTTCCGTACAGGTCGTCGCCAACCAGGGGATGATGCTCGCTCGCCAGATGCACACGGATTTGGTGCTTGCGGCCGGTGAGCAACTCGACATCGATATACGAGCGCGTGGGCAGGCCTCGGCGGCTCTTAAGGCGCTTGAGCACCTTCACGCGCGTTTGAGACGGCTTGCCGCTGGCGCCGACGCGCATCTTGCGGCTGTCGTGGCGGTCGCGGGCGATGGGCTTGTCGATGAGCTTCTCGTTCCAGTCGATCTTGCCCTCGGCGAGCGCCAGATAGTGCTTTTCGAATGCGTGGTCGATGATCATCTGGTCAAAAGCGGGTTGCGTCTGCTTGTCGAGCGAGAACAACACCACGCCGGTGGTGTTGCGGTCCAGGCGGTTGAGCGGCTGCATGTCAGTCGCGGCAAAGCCGTCACCCATCGCCAACAAAAGGTCGCTAGCGTAGTCGGTAAGTGTGCGCTCGCCGGTGCCGTCACCGTGGACGATCATGCCAGCGGGCTTGTCGATGGCCATGAGCCAGGCGTCGCAGTAGAGGACTTGAGGTTCTTCGTTCACGTGTAAGCCTTTCGGTTAGCTAATTCCCACAAACATGCAGCCCGAGGTCGCCCCGCGCAGGCGGGCGGCGGGCTTGCGGCCGGCATGCGCTGCTTCGATGGCACGACGGACGCGGGCGACGGCACGGCCCACCTCATCTGTCTCGAGCAGCGTTCCGTCTACCATGAGACGACGCACGCCGGCATCGAGCAGCTGAGGAACCTGCGGCGTGAGGTCGATGGGGTAGGCGTCGTACAGGCGTGAGCGGCCGTGGATGTCGGTACGCACCGGCATGATCTTGCCGTCGATATTCTTGAGCGAGAGCTTGCGGGCACGCAGGCGGCAGTTGGCACAATCGTGGATACAGCCGTTGGCAACCTGCAGAATGCAATGCTCGCTTGTCATGACGCGTGGGCGGCCAAAGACGGTGATGCCCAGAGCCGCGGGCGCGGCAGCGCCGAGCGAGACAATCTCGTCGAGTGTGATCTCGGGCGAGAGCCAAAACGCACCGGCTCCGCGCTCGGCAAGCGCCTCCATGCAGGGCGTGTTGTGCACCGGCAGGCAAGAGCGAATCTCGGCCGTGGCGCCAACCTGGGCGGCCAGGGCAAGCTCAGAGATGTTGCCAATAGCGACCGTGGCGCCGGCAACAACCCACGGGTCGACGCGTACGTGGTCAACGGCGCGGCAGACCTCGTCGAGCATGGGTACGATGCCCTGCTCAAATGCATCGGCGGGGGAGAGCTTGGCCGCATCGAGCGCGTCGGTGGTCATGTAGATGCGCGTTGCACCCTCGGCGCGAGCGGCCTCGGCGGCCTCGAGCGAGGTGACGGTGGCGCAGATTTGCGGCTCATCGCGGTAGTGCTCGGGCGCGGGGCGGGAATCACTGGTTACAATCGCCGGCAGCTCGAGCGTTTTTGCGCGCTCCTCGTACGGTGTTAGAATGGCCTCTTCCAGCGCCTTACAAGCGGCGGCGCGCACCTTGTGCACGGCGGAAAAGCCCATACCGCAGCCGGCGTCGAGCGAAACGTCAAAGCTTGCGGCCTCAAAGGGAGAGGAGCCCATGCGCCCGACGTGCTCAACCAGATCGGATGCCTCGACGGCGCGGGTCTTGGCAGCCTCGACGGTAAAGCCCGTGGCCGTGGCCGTAAGCGAAGGATCGTCGCAACAGGTGAGCGTAACGGCAAACGGCTCGCCCAGACGCGCCACAACGGACACGTCTACGGCGCGGCGGCGCAGCACATCGCGTTTGAGCGCGGCGCCGGCGGCGTCAATGGCGCACTGGCTTCGAATCACGCGCACGCGGCAGCCCTCGGGCATGCTACGGGGCACGCGACACTCGATAACATCGCCGGCAGCGGCATCATCGGCGGCAATGGTGGTCAGGAACTGGTCAAACTCGTTATCGTGGCGAAGCTCCAGCAGGTCGCCCTTGCCCACGGGCTCAAGCAGCTCAATGCGGGCGATGGCGGCGCGGCGACGGCGATCGTCGGGCTTGAGTCCGCGTACATCGCGGTTGGCCAGACGGCTGCCCAGCACCGTGCCCACAATCTGGCCGCGGTTGTTGGAGCGCTCGTAGCTCATCATCTCGTCGCCCGAGGTGCCATCCTGGTAGGCGTGCGTAAAGTCGCGATTAAAGCAGCGCTTGAGCTGGCGCTGGCGGGCGGCATCCTCATCCTTAGAGGTCGAAACATCGGCAAGCATGTCATCAATCTGATGACGATACACGTCGACGATGGAATACACGTAATCGGGGGCCTTCATGCGGCCCTCGAGCTTGAGCGATGCGGCGCCGGCGTCATACAGGCGACGAACGAGTTGCGAGGTATTGGTGTCGCGCGGGCACAGCGCGCGCTCGCGACCGGCAGGGGAGAGCGAGCGGCCGTTCTCGTCGATCAGCTCGTAAGGCAGGCGACAGGGCTGAGCGCACATGCCACGGTTGGCCGAGCGGCCCGCCATGGCAAAGCTCGAAAGCAGGCACAGGCCCGAGTAGCAAAAGCAGATGGCACCGTGGCTAAAGACCTCGAGGTCGACATCGGGCGCGGCGTTGTGGATGACGGCGATCTCGTCGATGGAGAGCTCGCGCGAGAGAGTCACGCGGTCGGCGCCCTGCTCGCGGCACCAAAGGGTTCCACGGTCATCATGGATGTTCGCCTGGGTCGAGATATGCGTCTCGATGCCGGGCATAGTGCGCTTGACCTCAAAGAACAGGCCCCAGTCCTGGAT
>URWS01000277.1 GCA_900551605.1 uncultured Collinsella sp.
CTCGTGGGCTCGGAGATGTGTATAAGAGACAGGCGCTATCGCCTCGACGATCGGCCACGACTCGCACAACGTGTGCGTGGTGGGCGACAACGCCGCCGATATGATGGCTGCTGTCGAGGCCGTGGGCCAGGGCGGTCACGTGCTGGTGCGCAACGGCGAGGTCGTGGCGCGCATTCCGCTGGCGCTCGGTGGCCTGATGAGCGAAGGCACGGCTGAGGACGTCGCCGCGCAGCACGACGACTTTATGGTCAAGGCGCGCGCCATGGGTATTGAGCCGCCGCTCGACCCCATCATGGGCATCATCTTCCTGCCCCTGCCGGTCATCCCGACGCTCCGCATCCGCCCCGAGGGCATGTTCGACGTTACAACCTTCACCTATGCCGACTAGTCATCGGGGACGTTCTTAAACGACTAGTCGTCGGGGACACTCTTTGGCGGGCTGCCTGACGCCGCGACCGTAGGACCTCTGGCATGTGTGAGCTATTTGCCAGGTCCTTGAAACGTTTGCGCCCGCGGAGTCTTATTTGAGCTCCCTTTGGGTACGTTGGAATCGGATACACGTTCGATTCCAACAAGCCCGAAGGGAGCTTTTCTATGTTTAAACTGATTGCATCCGATATGGACGGCACACTGCTTGACGAAAACGGCCAGGTGCCTCCCGAGACCTACGAATTGATTCTGGCGCTACACGAGCATGGCGTGCATTTCGCCGCATCGTCAGGTCGTCGCTACGATCGCCTGTGTGAGTTCTTTGCGCCCGTTCGCGACAAGATGGACTTTGTTGCCGCTAACGGCGCCCAAGTCTACGCCGACGGTAAGATGGTAGACCGTGAGGTGTATTCGCACCTGGCGATTCGAAGGCTCGCCCAAGCCGTCAGGACGTTTCCCAATCTGCATCTTGCGCTCTTTGACCGAACCAAGTCCTTCTTGCTCGATGACGAGTGCAAGTTCGTGCGTGAGGTCGATAAGGACCTTCCCAATGCCGAGCGCATTTGGGAGCTGCCCGATCCCAGCGTAAATATCATCAAGGCGAGTATCTTTTGCGATGACTGTGCCGTTATGGACAGTGCCTACGTACTGCAGCGCGAGCTTGGCCAGCTTTTTACCTTTGCGCCTTCTGGAAACGCATGGATCGATGCCATGCAGCCTGGTGTGTCGAAGGCCTCGGGAATCGAGCAGCTCATGGAGCACTATGGCGTCGAACGCGACGAGGTCATGGCGTTTGGCGACTCGATGAACGACTACGAGATCATTCGCTTTGTCGGCACGGGCTGCGCGATGGAAAATGCGCGCCCCGCGCTCAAGGCGGTGGCCGATCGCGTCGTAGGCTGCAACCGCGACCACGCCGTTCAGCATGAGCTCCGTCGCGTGCTGGAGAGTCTCTCCTAATCCGGCAGTTAGGGACACTCCTTGCGGTTTTTCGGGGTAGCTAATTTGGGACGGGGCTATTTTAGCTACCCCACAAGCGGGTAGCTAAAATAGCCCCGTCCCAAATTAGCTACCCTGCTGGGTTGCTGCTGCTAGGCGAGGGCGGCCATGATGGTGCGGGCTACGCCGTCGTGGTCGTTGTCAAACTCGGTGATGGCACCGGCGGCCTCGCGGTCCTCGGGCTCGCCATTGATCATGGCCATGCCATGGCCTGCGGCCTGCAGCATGGGGATGTCGTTGATGTTGTCGCCGAAGGCCCAGGCATCTGCCAGGGGCTCGCCCAGATGCTCGCACAGCCATGTCAGAGCCGTTCCCTTGGTGGCGCCCTCGCCCATGACCTCGATATTCATTTCGTACGAACGCGTGACCTCGATCCCGTCGAGCGTGCCGAGCGCCGCCGCGATGGCGTCGCGATCGGCCGGGTCGTGCCAGTACATGGCGATGCGTTCGAGCGTCTCGACCTCGTCGATCTTGCTGTCGATATCCATGTCGATCGGTGTTCGTGTGCGCTTGAGCGAAGCCGCGATGTGGGGGTCGCCGCCACAGAACTCATCCAGACGCCCGTATAACGAGCGGGGGAGGAAGCACTGCCCATCCGCGAAGATATCGAAGGTCACATCGTGGCCGGCGGCAATGCGATGGATGCGGTGGGCAATACCACGGTCGAGCGGACGGCTCAAGATGCACGTGGCGCGCGAGGCGTCGGTGGGCGTATCCTCGTCGAGCTGCCAGACGCTGGCGCCGTTGGCGCAGACCGCGTAGTGTACGGCGGGGTGGGCGAGGATGGGCTCAAAGATGCCTGACAGCGGGCGCCCCGTGCAGGGCACAAACTCAATCCCACGTCGAGCGAGTTCGTCGAGCATTGCCCAGGTGGCGTCGCTCATCTGCTTATCACTCGTCAGCAGCGTTCCGTCCATATCGGAAAACACAATCATTTGATGCAGCCCTTTCTACTGGCATAAAAAGCGTGGCCGAAGGCGGCGATGCCCTGGCCACGCTCGAGTTCTATAACGGTCCGCGTCCTAGCGGTCGGCGAGTGGCTTGTACTCCAGCGGCTCGATCACCGGGCGGTAGGCGGGGCGGATGATGCGGTGCGCACAGAAGAGCTCTTCCATGCGGTGCGCCGACCAGCCGGCCATGCGGGCGACGGCGAATAGCGGCGTAAAGAGCGTCTCGGGCACGCCGAGCATCTTGTAGATAAAGCCCGTGTACAGGTCGATGTTGGCGCAGATGGGCTTGGTCATGCCGTGGTCGCGCATGACCTGGGGTGCCAGGCGCTCGATACGCTCGATGAGTGCGAACTCTTCGCCCAAGTCCTGTCTCTTATACACATCTCCGAGCCCACGAGACTAAGGCGAATCTCG
>URWS01000278.1 GCA_900551605.1 uncultured Collinsella sp.
GCATGGGCCTGTTCGTACGCTTGGATCTGACGCAGGTCGAGGGCCTGGTTTCAATTAAGAGCCTGGGCAACGAGTGGTTCGAGTTTGACGAGGACGCGCTCACGCTCACAGGTGCCGACACGGGGACCCGCTATGAGCTGGGGCAGCGCGTGGTCATCGAGGTCTCGCGCGTCAATACCACGCGCGGGCACTTGGACTTTAAGCTAATCCATTAGCCAAATCACGATCGTGCGGAAGTGGGGGCGGTCTTTCGGGGCCGCCCTCGCATTTGAATGATGGCCGCGTCGCCGCCTGCTCGGCCGCCTATCCGCCTGCTATTTGGGAGGTAAAACCTACCAAAATAAACCTGTCCCTTTTTGGCGGGTTTACAAGAAAGCGGGGATGAGATGGCGACGGTGTACGGCTATGCGCGTGTGAGTTCGCGTGATCAGAACCTGAATCGGCAGTTTGATGCGCTGATCGCCTATGGCGTGGAGTCGGCGAATATTTATGCCGACCGTGCGAGCGGCAAGGACTTCGACCGTCCGCGTTATCGCGATCTGCTACGCGTGCTGGGGGATGGGGACGTTCTGGTGGTGTTGTCCATCGATCGCTTGGGTCGTAACTACAGCGAGATACTCGAGGAATGGCGCCTTATCACAAAAGAGCGCGGGACGGCCATCGTGGTGCTGGATATGCCGTTGCTCGACACGCGCGCAAAGGATGGAGAAGCGCCGGACGTGACGAGTACACTGATTGCCGACATTGTGCTGCAGCTGTTGAGCTACGTGGCGCAGGTGGAGCGCGAGAACATCCATCAGCGTCAGGCAGAGGGAATTGCGGCGGCGCGGGCGCGAGGGGTGCGGTTTGGCCGGCCTCGCAAGCCATGCCCTCCGCAGTTTGAACTGGTGCGCGATAGCTATGAGGCAGGCGATATCACCCGTAGCCAGGCAGCAAAGCGCTTGGGTGTGTGCGTGGGGACGTTCGATCGCTGGATGCGCGAGGCGGGTTAGGAGATGGCAGCCCTGTCGCTTCTTGTTGCGATTCAAATTTTGCTACGACGACACTGCTATTTAGACTACACTCGCTGATATTCAAAAAAGGAGGTTGGCCCTTGGCGCGCGTAAAACAAATAATCGGATGGACCGCGGTCGTTCTGTTCGCTGCAACGCTGGCGGGCATCTGGGTGCTGACGGAGCAAAATGCGATGGAGACGTCGTTGCTGAGCGAGTCCACCGCGCGTGTGGTGGAGGGTCAGGCTACGGGCGTTCAGGCTGCTGATGCCACGGGTGAAGCCCAGACAGAGAACGGAATGACCGGGGGCGCCGATTCGGCTGCCTCGAATGTCCGGTCTGGCCGACTTGCTTCCATTCGCATGTGGGTGGGCACAAACGTCCGTCGCGTTGCCCATACCGTAGAGTTTTTCTTCGTCGGATTATTCGCCTCCGTGGTCGTGGTTTGCCTTTCCAGGCGTCCGTGGAGCGTATGCTCCCGTTGCGTGCCCGTATTGCTCTTTTGCGCCGCCTGCTCCGTTGGCGATCAGGTGCATAAGATCTTTGTTCCCGGCAGGCATTTCGACGTTATCGATTTAGGATTCGATGCTGCGGGCTATGTCACCGCCATGCTGTTGGTATTGCTGGCAGCGGCGTTGGTGCGCCATGCGACTCGGCCGATCGGCGCCCATGCGAGGCGCTAGCCTTAAGACGAGACATCGCGACTGCCTATGCTTCGACATTGACTACAATAACGGCTGCAATCGCGAGTGGTCGTCGATGTGCAGTTTTCCAGACACCTGTTTTCTCTAAGAAAGGAAATCCCATGGCGGTATTGTTTGTTGAATATCCCAAGTGCTCGACCTGTAAGAAGGCCAAGGCATGGCTGGACGAACATGGGGTAGAGTATATCGACCGCGATATCGTTTTGGACAATCCCACGGCTGATGAGCTTGCGACCTGGATTGCTCGTTCGGGGCTGCCGGTGCGGCGCTTCTTTAATTCGTCGGGCATGAAATATCGAGAGCTGGGCCTGAAGGCGCGTCTGGATGCGGGCATGACGGATCGGGAGTGCTACGAGCTGCTGGCGACCGACGGCATGCTGGTCAAGCGTCCGCTGCTGGTGGGCGACGACTTTGCGATTCCTGGCTTTAGGGAAGCGGCTTGGGCCGAGGCGTTGCTGTAGCGGCTGCGGAAAGTGCGACCCGGAATTCGCTTCCAGAATGGGATGCACTTTCCCAAAGTGGCCGGTTGCGGAAAGCACGTCCCATTCTGAGCTTCGATTGTGGGACACGGTCTCCGGTTGAGGGCTCGACGGGAAAGTGGGGACCAGTTTGAGCTTGAAATCTGGAACGCACTTTCCGCCGGCGGGCCTGCCTCAGTCAGTCCGCCAGCTGTGCCCATTCGTGCGGATCGTAGACCTTTACGTGCTTGTTGGGCTTGCCGCTCCAGTACTCTTCGTCCATAAAGGGCAGATATGCCTGAATGCCGGGGCAGATAAAGGGAATCCGCTGCTGTTGCAGTCGCTCGCGCTGGCGCTGCTCCAGGTGCGCCTCGGATATGACGGTCGGCATGCCGGACAGCTCGACGAGGCTTGCCTGGATTCGCTTAAGGTCGGGGAGTCCCGCGTGCCATGACATCCGCATGATTAAAAAGGATGCACGGCGGTATTTTGCCTGCACCACAGTAATGGCGGGGCGTAACGTGGGGTGAATTTTGTCCCGTTCGGGCCAAAGGTCGGCAGTGATCTCGAGGCCCAGGGTCTCCCATAGGTAATCAAGCTCTTCGTCCATGGCGCCTCGATATCTACG
>URWS01000279.1 GCA_900551605.1 uncultured Collinsella sp.
GGTGGTCTTCCAGCCGCGCGACTCGCAGAAGCGCTGGTACATCTTGTACAGATCGCCGGCAAAGATGGCTGCCTCGTCGCCACCGGCGGCGGAGCGAATCTCGACGATGGTGTTCTTGTCGTCGTTGGGGTCGCTCGGGATGAGCATGTACTTAATGTCTTCCTCGAGCTGGGGGAGCTTGGCCTCGTTCTCGGAGATGTCCATCTGGAGCATCTCCTTCTCATCGGCATCGGTGGTATCGTGCAGCATTTCCTTGGCAGCCTCGATGTCATCGAGCGCGCCGATGTACTCGCGCGAGGCGGCAATGAGGTCGGACTGGTGCGCGTACTCCTTGTTGAGACGCGTAAACTCCTTGATATCGGAGGCGACGGCCGGGTCGGAAAGCTTCTTCTCGAGCTCCTCGTAGGCCTTGATGATCTTTTCGAGCTTGTCGCGCATGGCGGGACTCCTTTATATGCGTGAAGGTGAAAATCGGCAGAATTGATGGGGCGCACGGCGCCGCTGCGGGGGTAAGCCCGGCTAGAACATGTCGATCTTCAGATACATGCGCATCCCTTCGCGTATGGGGTACATAGTTGCGGTCTAACCCATACATGATAGCGTGCGCAGGCAAACCTGCATATAACCCGCACGGAATGATTGGTGCAAACAAACCTGACCCCATTGCACCAAGGGCTTGCTTTTGGCTAGAGCGTTTGGAGTAGAGCGACGAGGAAGCGGATGCCCTGGAGGTAGGCGCGGCAGGTGATGCGCTCGTTGGTGCCGTGGACGCCGCGATCACACTCGTCGTCATCAACCACAAAGGCCGAGAAGCGAATGCACTCAGGGCAAATGCGCTGGTAGTTGGCAGCGTCGGTCGCACCGATCACGGTCGAGGGCACAATTGCCACTGGCTCGAATGATCCGCTTTCCTCCGTCCCCTTTGGATCACGGAAATAGCGGGCGGCGATGGAGCGAACCGCCTCGAAGCCGGGACCACCGATGCGCGGGGACGGCGAGGGTTCGGAGCTGCCGGGGCCCAGCTCCACTTCGACACGACCGGCAAGGTCCGCCCCGGCAACCGCCTCACGGCAGCGCGCCACAACGTCGGCCACGCTCGTGCCCTCGAGCATGCGGAAGTTGATGTTAGCCCACATATCCTGTGGCATTACGTTGGCGCCGGTGCTGCCACCCTCGATCTGCGTGGGCGCGCAGGTGGTCGTCACCAGCGGATAGAGCTTCTTGCTGGCGAGGCAATCGCAGACAATGGCATCCCCGTTGGCGGCAATTTCATCGGCCGTGTAGAGCCCCAACTCGACGAGCTGGGCGGCAAGCAAGTCGGTCACGCGCGTCGGCCACTCGATATCGCAGATTGCGGTGATGGCACGGCTGAGCACCTCGAGTGAAGTGCCACCGTAGGGGTTGGAGGAATGCCCGCCCTCGCTCTTCGTCTTGAGCACGATATCGGCATAGCCCTTCTCGGCAAGGTCGGCGTGCATGAGCCAGTCCTCGCCCGCGCTGTACTCGGCAGCCGGAACGATGCGGTAGTCGCCCTCGTCGATCAGGTACTCAAGCTCAATGCCGCGCTCCTCGAGCACGCGGCCGATGGCGCCTGCGCCGTACTGCGTAGTCTCCTCGTCCTGGCCAAAGGCCAGCAGCAGCGTGCGCTCGTGCTGCCAACCGTGCGCCAGCGCATACTCGACAGCCTCGAGAATACCTGCGACCTGGTCCTTCATGTCGATCGCGCCGCGGCCCCAGATGTAGGTGTCGTCCACGTGCCCGCTAAAGGGGGCGTGCGTCCAGTCGGCCTCGGTACCCGGCACCACGGGGACCACGTCCATGTGGCCCATGAGCATAACGGGCTTCAGAGCCGGATCGCTGCCGGCAAGCGTCACCAATAGCGAATGGTCGATAAGCTCGACCTCGCCCGCCGCGAACACGCGCGGCCAGGCCTGCTGCATATACGCGCGCAGGTCGTCGAAGGGCTGCCAGTCCACCGCCTCGGCATCCATGCTCGAGATGGTCGGAAACGACAGCACGCGGCCCAAGCGCTCGCACGCGCCTGCCTCGTCTATATCGGCAAAATCGTCCTCATGCGCAAAGAAGCGCCAAACCTCGGCCATGACATCCTTTCGATTGTGACGACAAAGGCCGCCCCACCGGAGCGGCCCTGCAACGTAAGCGTTTGCGGTCGGTTATTTGTCCTCGAGATAACGAGAGAGGAACTCGCGAGTGCGTTGGTGTTTGGGGTTGCCGAAGAGCTCGGCCGGCGCGGCGTCCTCGAGCACCACGCCCTTGTCCATAAAGACCACGCGGTCGGACACGGTTCGGGCAAAGGCCATCTCGTGCGTGACGACGACCATGGTCATGCCGTCGGCCGCAAGCTTGCGCATGACCTCGAGCACCTCTCCCACGATCTCGGGGTCGAGTGCGGAGGTCGGCTCGTCGAACAGCATGATCTGCGGATTCATGCACAGGGCGCGCGCGATGGCCACGCGCTG
This sequence comes from uncultured Collinsella sp., assembly GCA_900551605.1. Classification (GTDB taxonomy): domain Bacteria; phylum Actinomycetota; class Coriobacteriia; order Coriobacteriales; family Coriobacteriaceae; genus Collinsella. Next base: position 2,481 of record URWS01000279.1, read on the forward strand.
CTTTTGGCCACCGGACAGGCGACCCACAGCGGCGTGCGCGAACTTTTCGAGCCCCACGCTCGTCAGATGCTCCATCGCGACCTTCTCGGCCTCGGCCTTGCTCATCTTTTTGAGCGTGACGGGCGCGAGCGTGCAGTTGTCGAGCACGTCCATGTTGTTGAACAGGTTAAAGCCCTGGAACACCATGCCGATGTCCTCGCGGAGTTTATTGATATTGCAGCGCTCGGCCGTAAGGTCCTGGCCGTGGAACCGGATTTGGCCCGCGTCCGGGGTCTCGAGTAGGTTGAGGC
>URWS01000280.1 GCA_900551605.1 uncultured Collinsella sp.
TCTACACTTATGCGATCGTCGGCAGCGTCAGATGTGTATAAGAGACAGTCCCAATCTCCTGCATCGCGCCGTGCTCTGTGTCAGAGAAGTAGTAGTAAGCCTTCTGCGGGCCGTTAAACCTTCCCGCTTTCACAAGTAGTCGGGGTGCTTTGGCCATGTCGTCCTTAAGGTACGGGGCCGTCCCCGCGGGCTTTAGCCGAGCATGGTAATAGACCGGCCTGTCGAACGAAATTGCATCCCTCCAGTCACGAACCGTCTCCCAGATAACCCTACCGGCCTTACAATCCATTGCGAAGGCGGGCTCATCCGAGCAGAGCTGCTGAAGCTCCATCATGTCAACCTCTGTCAGCCCCTCAAGGAAGGACAGGGACGAGGTCAGGACGTTGAACGAGCGAACGTTCGCGAATACCTCGCCGGAATCATCGCCGGCCAAATTGCAGGCCCAACTGCAGACCACGAGGTCCGTCACGGGATCCGTCACGGACCTCGTGACGAGCAACCTCTTCCCCCTGATGTCGACCGAGACATCTTCGCTAACGGAGAGCCGCTCGAGCGAGGCCTTGCTGAGTTCTCTCACGAAGGTCTTGGCACCACGCGGTATCGAGCCGCCATAGCCAAAATCCCCGAGGGAATCGACAAGCCCGCCGACATTGCCAAGGAGGGCGATGTCGGGACCCCTGACGGTCAGCCCAGAAAGGCTGTTGGCAAGGCTCTCGTAGACGCCGAAGTAGTCTTTAGACGCAAAGCGGTCCACCATGTCCCGAATGGCGGGCGTCTGGATCGAGACCATACATGCCGCAAGAAGTTCTTGCTGGGCGGAAACAACCTTCTCGACCTCGGAGGTTCGATAGGAAGAGAGCCAGCCGCTGGAGTTGATGGAATCGAGGACCGCACGAATGGAGTCGAGGCGGACGTCCGCCGTAATGGATTTGATGCTGTCGGCAAAAGTTGCGAGGGCCGGCGCCATGCTGGCGCAAACCGCCTCCGACGTCTTATGCATCATCTCGGTATATGCGACGGACTCGCTCAGGGCCTTCGCCATGCTAAGCCGCATCGCCTCCGACTCGCGTAGCGCCTCGGAGAGATCCGTGCGGGCGGATGCGGAATCCCCGTCAGTCCTCGTCTCATCCACCGTAGCAATCGACTCCCCTCACCAAATGGCCCGACCTGCTTTCTATCCGAATCGCCATGGCCGCAGCCTGCGTTAGCGGCAACCTGCGACTCGCCTCCCAATCATACCAGCTGCAACCGAGAATATCATTCCTAGACTCCTGAGTTGGGCAACAACGATCACGAAGAAGAGGGCGACTTGGATACCTAGAACGGTCAAGCAGGGAGGCCGAGGCCGATGCACTGGCCTGCCTCGACTTCCTCTACGACCACCACGTGAGGCTGCCCTCGACAGCATCTGCGGGGCTAGCAATTAGCTTGGTGACCGCCGCCGCTCTTGTCGCGGCAGGACTTTACGCTAGGCGCAAGAAAGGCCGCCGTTAGAGAACGGCGGCCTTTACCCTCGCAATATAAATAGCGACTAGAGCGTCTTGAGGTACTCCCCCAGCTCTTCCTCCCAGTCGGGCATGTGGAAGCCGGCGGACTCCAGCTTGGACAGGTCGAGAGCGGAGTGGACCGGGCGCGGGGCGATGGGGCCGGCGGCGCTGGCGTAATAGTCGGCAGTGCTGACCGGGACCACTTTGTCGCCGTTGCCGTTGGCGGCCTCGAAGACGGCGCGGGCGATGTCGGCCCAGCTCTTCACGGCGCCCGAGCCGGTGCAGTCGTAGGTGCCGTAGGGGGCCTTCGCGTCTAGCACGTGGAAGATGGCCGCGGCCATGTCGCGCGTGAAGGTCAGGCGGCCCAGCTGGTCATCCACGACCGTGATCTGGGCGAGTTCATCCTCCGGGTCGGCGACGCGGTCGGACAGCGCCTTCATGGTCTTGACGAAGTTGTGCCCCTCGCCGATGACCCAGGAGCTGCGCATGATGTAGTGGCGCGGGCACCCGGCCACAGCGATGTCGCCGGCGGCCTTGGTCTGGCCGTAAACGGAAAGCGGGCTGAAGGGCTCGTCCTCGTCGTGGACCTCGGCCGTGCCGTCGAAGACGTAGTCGGAGGACACGTGCACGAGCGTGATCCCGTGCCCGGCGCAGGTGCGGGCGAGCAGGGCCGGCCCCGTGGCGTTGGCCTTCCATGCGGTCACGCGGCCCTCGGGGGTCTCGGCCCTGTCCACCGCCGTGTAGGCGCCGCAGTTGATGACGGTGCCGTAGAGCGACCAGTCGTATTGCGTATAGGCCGCCGGGTCGGACATGTCGAAGGTGTCGATGTCGCAGAAGTCGAAGTCCTTCGACATGCCGCGCTCCTCGGCGAGCGCGCGCACCGCATGGCCCAGCTGGCCGTTGCAGCCGGTGACGAGGGTGCGCTTCGGAGCCATGGGGGCGACGTCCTTGAGGTACGGGTGGTTGAGGTCGGCCTCGGAGACGGTGGCCTCGTCGAGCGGGATGGGCCACTCGATGGCGAGCTCCGGGTCGGCGAGGTTCACGAAGGTGTAGGTCCTCTTGAGCTCCAGCGACCAGTGGGCGTCCACCAGGTAGGTGTAGGCGGTGCCGTCCTCCAGGGCCTGGAAGGAGTTGCCCACGCCGCGGGGCACGTAGATGGCCTTGGAGGGGTCCAGGACGGTCGTGTAGACCTTGCCGAAGGTGGCGCTGCCCTCGCGCAGGTCCACCCAGGCGCCGAAGACCGAGCCGCGCGC
>URWS01000281.1 GCA_900551605.1 uncultured Collinsella sp.
GGACCGAGGAGTTGTCATGGACCTGCCTATCAGCTTGGAAGACATCACGTATGCCGAGAACTATCTGGCGCAGGGCGACCTGGCTACGGCGACGCCGCTGCTTGAGCGTCTGGTGGAGCTCGCCGAGGAGTATATCGACGCTGAGTGCAAGACGGAGGAGAAGCGCCAGTACTTTAGCTTCGACAGCAAGTTTGAGCGCCTGGCCTATCGCCGCGTGGAGAAGGATCCGCGCGAGCTGGTGCAGGTCGAGGTTCCCTTTGACCGCCTGTACTCCGACATGGCGTTTGCCTACATTCGCCAGCAGGATTATGTGAGTGCTCGGAATGCCCTGATGCAGGCCGTGCGTTGGGATCCCATGAACTGCAACTATCGCTTGGACTTGGCCGAGCTGTTCCGCGCGCTCGAGGACAAGCAGGAGTGGGCATCGCTCTCGTTCTCGGTGCTGGAGCGCGCGAGCGACGGTAAGTGCGCCGCACGCGCCTACACCAACTTGGGTCAGTACTTCTTGGAGCCCGAGACCGAGAACATTTCGGCTGCCGTGGGCTGCGCACGTCTGGCGCTGCGCCTGGCGCCCAATGATGCGCATACGACGCGCCTGCTCAACAAGATCCATACCACCTATCCGGATGCCGCGGACGAGAGTGACGACCATGTGATGGGTGAGCTCGCCCTGCAGGGCGTGCCGACCTCGCCTTCGGCCGAGATCGCCATCTGCCTGATCATGTGCGCGACCGATGCTGCAAGCGACGGCGACAAGCAGGAGGCTACGCGTCTGACGGTCCGTGCCCGCGACCTGGTGGGCGAGGAGGCATGCGCGGCGATTATCAAGCTGGTGCGCGAGAGCGATGCCGAGCTCAATGCCGAGCGCAGGGCAAAGCGCGAGGCTGCGGGCTCAAACGCCGATGGCGCCAAGGAGGCCGGCGATGCCCAGTAAGCGCGAGCGCAAGCTCATTTCCAAGAATCGCTCGGCACATCACGAGTACTTTATCGATGAGACGTTTGAGTGCGGTATTGAGCTGAGCGGTACCGAGGTCAAGTCGATTCGCGAGCGCGCGTGCCAGATTACCGATACCTTTGCACTGATTCGTGGCGGGGAGTGCTGGCTCGTCGGCCTGCATATCCACCCTTATAGCCATGGTGGCGTGTGGAATCGCGATCCCGACCGTCGGCGCCGTCTGCTGCTGCACCGCAAGGAGATCGACTTTCTTGACGGCAAACTTCGCAACCGTGGTTATGCGCTGGTTCCGTTGGAGCTCTACTTTAATACCGACGGTCGCGTAAAACTGCTGCTGGGCCTGGGTCGCGGCAAGAAGCTCTACGACAAGCGCGAGGACATGGCCAAGCGTGATGTCCAACGCGAGATCGACCGTGCCCTCAAGGAACGCAACCGCTGACCGTCCTTCATAAGTTGCGGTGGAATACGGACTGTTTTGCCTGTTTGAGGGGCTATTCAGTCCCTATTTCACCGCAACTGCGGGTGTCTTATCTTTCTTACTGTTCTGACACATATGTTTCAAAGGCGGCGTCCGTTATGGGCGCTGCCTTTTTTGTGGGTACATACATCCATGAGGTTCCAACCCGAGTTAGGGGAGTGATCGTTATGGACAAAACTGCGTTCTTTACCATGCCGAGCGGCCTGTACGTGGTGAGCTCCGCTGCAGACGGGCTGCGCGCCGGCTGCGTCATCAACACGGCGGTGCAGGTGACATCCGCCCCGCCGCGCATCTCGATTGCCGTGAACAAGAACAACGTCACCTCGGGCGTCATCGCTTCGGCCAAAGCGTTCGCGCTGACCGTGATCGATCAGACCGCCGACATGCTCTACATCGGTAACTTTGGGTTCCGCACCAGCAGCGATTATGACAAGTTTGCCAAATACGAGACCCGCGAGACGGCTCTGGGCATGCCCTATGTGCCCGAGCACGCGGCGGCCCTGTTTAGCTGCCGTTTGATCGACACTGTGGATGTGGGCACGCATCTACTGTTTATCGGCGAGGTCGAGGATGCCGAGCGCCTGAGCGACGAGACGCCGCTCACCTACGATTACTACCATAAGGTCCTGAAGGGCAAGACGCCTCCGAAGGCGTCCTCGTATCAAGGCTAGAAATGTTTTAAAAAAACTTGCATTATATTATTGAGAATCTATACTAATAGATGAAGTACATCACCAGTCGCGTTCGAGAGGAGAACATCATGACTGAGGAGAAGAAGACGTATAAGTTCGTGTGCATCGTTTGTGGTTACGAGGTTGAGGTCGACACGCCCGAGCTGCCCGAGGATTACGTGTGCCCGGTGTGCGGCGTCGGTCCCGATCAGTTTGAGCTCGTCGAGGAGTAGCTCGCAGACACACGGCTTGTATCAACGCATAGCTCTGTCCAAGGGCCTCGGTCGAATTCTCGGCCGGGGCCCTTTTCCTCCGTCCCCAAGGGATCACGGTTGCTGTTGGCCGATCCTGTCTGTTGTGAGTCCGGTCGACCTTTTGTCTTAATCTGTAACGTCTAACGGCTCAAAACGGGTCTTCCTGTTACAGATCGAGACAAACCAAAACCGTCCGGAAGAAGATCTCAATCTGTAACATCTAACGGTGGAAATTGGGTCCACTTGTTACAGATTGAGACAAACGGAGCTGTCCTTCGGAATGATCTCGATCTGTAACATCTAGACATCAAAAGAGGGTCTAGATGTTACAGATCGAGACGTTTGCCTGGGTAGGTGCCCCGTCCCATTACATCC
>URWS01000282.1 GCA_900551605.1 uncultured Collinsella sp.
TAGCCTGTCGCAGGCGATCGCTAAACGTCTCTTGGGCCACAGGAACCTCCTCGCTGGCAAAGTTCAATTTATAGAACACGAATTGAACCGATGTTCAATTTAGTAAGCAGTATAGCGCCGCGCCTCATTCGAAAGTTCAATTTCATAAGAAAACGTACCGAACTCCGAGGTTTGCCCAAAGCGGACAATGGCGTGTACGCGTTTAGAGGTATTCAAGGAATCGAGCGGCGGCAAGCGAAACGTCAGCCGTGCGATATATCGCATTGATCTGCCGATGGGGATGTCCCTCGAGCGAACGCACGGCAACATCGAACTGACAACGGCGCAAGATGAGCGCGGGAAGAATACTCACGCCCAGGCCGTCCTCGACCATGGCCATAATCGCATAGTCATCCCAGGTCGACAGCTTAGAGCGCACCGCCAGGCCCGCGCGGCGAAACAGCGGCGTAATCTCGTCGTCGCTACCGCGTTCCAGCAGGATAAACTGCTCGTTGGCCAAATCGGCAAGGGAAACGACCTCCGCGGTGGCAAGCGAGGAGTCCGCTGGCACCACGGCCATCAGCTCGTCTTGCACCAACGGCCGCGACGCCATGCCGGCGCCGCGTGGTTCGCGCGGAATAAAGCCCAGGTCGCAGCGACCTTCCGCCACCCATTGTTCGATCTCTGAATAATCGCCCATCAGCAGCTCGTAATCGACGTCCGGGTGATCGGCGCGAAAGTGCGCAATCACCGGCGGCAGCACGTGGGTCGCCACACTCGAAAACGTACCGATGCAGATTTTGCCGCGCATGAGCCCACGCATCTCATCCACCCGTCGCTGCAAGCGAGTGAATTCCTCGCAGAGCGCCTCGACCGCCGGCATAACTTGCCGCCCGTCGGCAGAAAGCACTACGCCCTCGCGGCTGCGATCAAGCACCTTAAAACCCCAGTCCGCCTCAAGGTCGCCCACCATGCGGCTCACGCCCGACTGCGAATAGCTCAGCCGCTCTGCAGCACGCGTAAAGCTGCCGGCACGCACCGTCTCGAGCAGCACCTGCATCTTTTGAATATTCGTTTCCACGGCACGTCTCCACCTTCGCATGAGTTCTTGTCATGTTTGCCATGCATTATATTCGCTTTTCTTCTAAAGCCAGTTCACCCATAGTGAACATGCTCGGATATAGAGGGGATGTCAGCGCATGAACAACGGACTGTTTACGTACTTAGCAGCATTGCTATTGTTTGGCTCCAACGGCATCATTGCCGCTGTCATCGCGCTGCCGAGCTCCGATATCGTGCTCCTGCGCACGTTTTTGGGCGCGCTCTCACTCATTGTCATCCTCGTCACTACGCAACGCCATAAGTTGCAGGCGCCATCTCGCCCTCGCGAAGCCGCAGCCCTCCTCCTTTCGGGAGCCGCGCTGGGCGCCAGCTGGATTTTTCTGTTCCGCGCTTATCAGACAATCGGCGTCGGCGTATCCTCGCTGCTGTACTACTGCGGCCCCATCATCGTCATGGCCCTTTCGCCGTTTATCTTTGGCGAGAAGCTGACCGGCGGCAAAATCGCCGGGTTTATCGCCGTCGCCTGCGGCGCTTTTCTCATTGCGGCGCAAGGTCTAGGCGGCAATATGCCCATTGCGGGCATCGTCTGCGGCATCGCCTCGGCATTTTGCTATGCGTTGATGGTCATCGCAAGCAAGGGCGCGCCGCACATCGAAGGCCTCGAGAACTCCGCGCTCCAGGTGAGCGCGGCCTTTGTGACCGCGCTGGTCCTCACGCTCATCACGCAGGGCGCTCCCTCGTTCCTGTCCGCCGGCGTCGCCGCCAGTATTGATTGGCGCGCCGTCGCTATGCTCGGCGTCGTCAACACCGGCATTGGTTGCCTGCTCTACTTTAGCGCCGTCGCCAAGCTGCCCGTCCAGACCGTCGCCGTCGTCGGCTACCTCGAGCCGCTTTCGGCGGTCGTGTTCTCGGCCGCCCTTTTGGGTGAAGCCATAACACCAGTCCGCCTGATGGGCGCCGCGCTTATCATCGGCGGCGCGATTTTTTGCGAACTCGCCGGCAAACGCGCAAACGCCAAGGCTGGCATCGCCCAGACAGTACGTGCTTAAAAGCCCCTGCTTTGAAATGCTACCTGCGTAGATAAATAATCCCCAGCTGAGGATTATTGTCTAAAATAACCCGATGTGCCAAACTGCTCTTGTATGTATAAAGACGGCATAAAGTTTTTGTCCTAGACAGATAACCGGATGTCTAAGGGAGTCCTCGTGGCACACAACAAACTGGAGGCAAACCTCCAAGACCAGCGCGGGCAAGGCGGGCACGGAGCCATCCCCCTCTCCGCTGGCATGCTGCTCGTAACGCTCGGCGTCGTCTATGGCGACATCGGCACGAGCCCCATGTACACCATGAAATCAATCGTTGCCAACAACGGCGGCATCGGTACCGTCAGCGAGGACATGATCCTGGGCGCGCTTTCGCTCGTCATCTGGACCATGACGCTCGTGACCACGGTCAAGTACGTGGTAATCGCCATGAAGGCCGACAACCACAACGAAGGCGGCATCTTCGCCCTGTTCAGTCTCGTGCGCAAGGTGGCGCCATGGCTGATTCTCCCCGCCATGATCGGCGGCGCGGCGCTGCTCGCCGACGGCATCCTCACCCCCGCCGTCACGGTTACCACGGCCATCGAGGGCTTGCGCACTATCGAGTGGCTGTCTCTTATACACATCTCCGAGCC
>URWS01000283.1 GCA_900551605.1 uncultured Collinsella sp.
CGTGGGCTCGGAGATGTGTATAAGAGACAGCGCCCAATATTCCCGAGGCCATGGCCCTGCTCGACTACGAGGTCGACTCCGAGCGCACACAGCAAAATGCTGCCATGCTCCTCACCCGCCGCTTTGGTTGCGCATCCCTCGTTAAGGGTGGGCATCTTGTCAACGAGGCCAACGATGTACTGGCCGAACCCGCGCCACTCGATGACGAGGGCAACCATCTGGGAGATCCACTCACCACGTGGTTCCGCCACAAGCGCATCGAGACCGACAACACGCACGGCACCGGATGCACGCTCTCGTCCGCCATCGCCTGCGCGCTGGCCCAGGGCATGGATCTTGCCGATTCCGTCAACGCCGGCAAGGCATACCTGACAGGCGCTCTGGCCGCCGGCCTGAACATGGGCAAAGGCTCCGGCCCCGTCAATCACATGTGGCAGTATTAAGATTCGCACCCCAAAACCACCGCAAAGGGGACAGGCACCTTTGCGGTGGCTCCCACAAACATCTCGATCTGTAACAGTTAGAGCCCATTTTTCGGCCCACCTGTTACAGATCGAGATATTCAAATTCCGCTGAGAAGACAATCTCGATCTGTAACAGTAACTCGGCAAAATCGACCCTAGATGTTACGGATCGAGACAAACGACCGATATCGACCTAAATAATCTCAATCTGTAACATCTAGCCCGTTTTCGGCCTTACAACTGTTACAGATCAAGACAAACAGACGAATCAAGCCACCGCAAAGGTACCTTTGTGGTGGCTTGGGGTCGCGCTACTCACCGAGCATCTCTTTGAGCTTGGCTGCCACGGCATGTCCCAAGCTCTCATGGCTTTCGGGCATCATATGCAGATAGTCGATATCGCCCGGCTCGGCAAACTCGGCGGCATTCAAAAAGTCGCAGCCAAACTGCTCGGCCACGTGCGCATAGTACTCGCCAAAATGCTCAGATGCCTCAACGGAATGCTTGTCAAAGTCGGTCATATACACATCGGCGATCTGCGGCTTGATCTTGATAGGAGCCATCAGCAGAATGTGCGGACAAGGCGCAGCGTCGGTCCACGGAAACGCGCGGACGGCGCGAATCAGTGCCATGGCGCCACGGGCGATATCGGAAGCTGTCACGTTAAAGACCGTCTTACAGTCGTTGGTGCCCAGCATGATCACAATGGCGTCCAGCGGCTTATGGGCCTCGAGCAGCATCGGAAGCGCGCGAATGCCGTTGAGGTTAGTGTCCAGATGGCACATATCGTCGCGCACCGTCGTGCGGCCGTTAAGCCCCTCCTCAATCACATGCCAGCCCTCGCCCAGGTCACGCTGCGCCACGCCGCACCAGCGCACATCCTGCGCATAGCGCACCGCGGTGCCGTCGCGCATGCCCGCCGGATCGTAACCATAGGTGTTGCTGTCGCCAAAGCATAGAACGTTTTTCATCGTAAGCCCCTCGCTCAGTAAAAAGCCGACGGGAGCAGCCCTCCCGCCGGCTCGACCTATCTGTCGGCACGTACCGATTACAGGTACTTGCGCCAATCGTCATCGTCCTCATCGTCCTCGGCGGCAGCCTGAGTCTGCTCGGCGGCACGGGTGGCCGCGGCGCGGGCGGCAACCTGAGCATAGGACTCCTCGTTACGCTCGGGGAAGCTTGCCAACACGTGCTCAAACTTGGCAAAGTCCTCATCCCAGCGCGTAGAGGGCACGGCAAAAAACACCTGCTTGACCTTAAAGTCGCCCGACGCGAGCTCCTTACGGAAGAGCTCGGCCACGGCCTCGGCATCAAAGCCGTTATTGTCGCAGCCCCAAGCACCCAGCACGAGCTTCTCGCGACCCAGCTCATCGCAGATGGCAAGGACAAAGCGGATGCGATCGCGCAGGGCGTCCAGCAGGGCATCGTCACCCACGCGATACTCCTGGCGAGCGCGCTTGGCATTGGGCGCGGCGGCCACGATCACGTCGGCATACGCATGCACGTGGTTGCGGTCGAAGCGCACGGCGGGCACCACCAGCGCACGATTGCGGTACAGCTCGCAGTTGATGTTGCGGCGACGGTTCTCGCCGTACCACTTGCGCTGCTTGTCGAGCACGTTATACAGGTACGAATCGGCGCAGAGCGTCGCCTCCTGGCCCAGATAGCCCTGGATGTAGCCACCGCCCGGATTGGTGAACGAGGCAAAGGCGAGCACAGCCATGTCGCAGAACTGCGCATAGCCGCGGCCGTTATCGAGAATTGCCTGCGTGGCGGAGGTATCAAGCACAGTGACCTCGGGCAGGACCGGAGCAGCCTCCTCCGCGGGCGCGGACTCGGCTTCGTCGGCCGACTCGTTGGGCTCGAGTGCCACCTCGGGCTCGACCGCAGTCTCCACCTCAGCGGCCTCAACCTCGGCAGCCTCAGCAGCCTCGACGTCCTCGGCAGCCTGCTCCTCAGCGGCCGCAGCAGTCTGAGCCTTGGCCTTCATCGCCGCGACAAAGCCGGCAGGCATACCGTCGAACTCGCGAACACCGGCAAGCGAGCGCTCGATATCCTTGGCGCACGTCTCGGACACGGTCGCCACATGGCGCTCGGCGGCCCTGGCACGCGCCTCGCGCTTAGGGTTCGGCTGCCCCGCGCGGTTGGGCCTGCGGTTACGGTTCCTGTTATCGACGTCTGCCATAAGCTGTCTCTTATACACATCTGACGCTGCCGACGATCGCATAAGTGTAG
>URWS01000284.1 GCA_900551605.1 uncultured Collinsella sp.
ATGTGACCCGTCCCGATCCCCAGGTGATTATCGAGGGCGCGGAGGGTATGTCGTCGGCCGAGTTACGTGACTACGTTGTGCGCGGTCGCGCTTTTCGCGCCTGGCGCGAGTCTCGTATGGACGATGCGGATGCCGAGGCCGAGGATGACGAGACGCGGTCCATTGACGGCGTCGTTTCGACCTTTGAGCTCGATGATGCTGCCGAGAAATGCGTACTCGGCCTGTCCAAACGCACACATCTTACAGGGCGTGGCATCGTGCGCCTGGTTCGCATTGCGCGCACGATCGCAGATGTCGCCGAGAGCGAGCAAGTGACACAGGACCACGTGCTCGAGGCGGCGATGTACCAGGGAAGGAGGGACCAATGATGGCCGAGGGGACCTTCGAGCTGCATCCAGGCGACGCGTTGTATCCCGAGACCGTTTTGGAGCTTTCTGATGTACCCCAGACGCTTTATGTGCGCGGCAACCCCGAGGTGCTTTCGACGCCCGCGCTCTCTATCATCGGCGCGCGCAAGGCCTCGCCGTATGGTCTTGCCGTGGCAGAGCTTGCGGCAAAGGTGGCGGTCGAGGCGGGCGTGACGGTTGTTTCGGGCGGCGCGGTCGGTTGTGACCAGGCCTCGGGTTGGGCTGCGGTCAACGCCGGCGGCAAACACGTCGTGGTGCTGGGGACGGGCGCCGACGTGGTCTACCCGCGTTCGAGCGCGGGGCTTATTACGCGCACGCTCGATATGGGTGGCGCGGTCGTGTCGATCTCTCCGTGGGGCATGGGTCCGCGCAAGTTCGCTTTTCCGCGCCGCAATCGCGTGATCGCGGCCCTGTCGCAAGCCCTCTTTGTATCCGAAGCGGGTATGCCTTCCGGGACGTTTTCTACAGCCGAGGCTGCTATGGATTTGGGGCGCGAACTTCTTGCCGTGCCGGGGTCGATCCTATCGCCCGAGTCGCGTGGCACGAATTACCTCATTGCAAACGGTGCCTGCTGCATCATCGACGAGGAATCTATCGAGATGGCAATCTCACGCATCTACGGCACCCTGCGCTACTCGCGCCCCGATGCTCCCGGCATTGCCGACCTGAATCCAACACAGCAGACCGTGATGCATGCGCTCATCGCCTCTCCGCTCAAGGTCGACGACATCGCGGCGCTCGTCTCACTCGATGCTGTCGGCGTACTCAAACTCTTGGGTTCGCTTGAACTCGAGGGCCTTATCGAGCGCATGATGGATGGAAGGTATGCGCCCTCCAAGTTTGCCCTTCACGCCCAGACGCCCTTCGGTCACAATGGAAAACGTGTCAATTAGAAAGGTGTTTGCAGATGCAGTTCGATCAGGTGACGGTTATCGGTGGCGGTCTGGCGGGTTCGGAATGCGCGATCCAGCTGGCAGACCGCGGGTTTGCCGTAAAGCTGTGCGAGATGCGCCCCCAGGTGAGCTCCCCGGCCCACCATACCGATCACCTGGCAGAGCTCGTCTGCTCCAATTCGTTTAAGTCGACCCGTCCGGACTCTGCTGCCGGCCTGCTGAAGGCCGAGCTCGAGCGTATGGGCTCGGTGCTGCTCGATTGCGCCCATCGCGCCGCTGTTCCCGCCGGTGGTGCCTTGGCGGTCGACCGCGTTAAGTTTTCCGAGCTTGTCGAGGCCGAGGTTGCCGCCCGTCCCAATATCGAGATCATTCACGGCGAGGTCACGCAGATTCCCGAGGGTCACGTGGTCATTGCCGCCGGCCCCTTGTGCTCGCCGGCGCTGAGCGAAGAGGTCATGAAGCTCGTCGGTGGCGACGCCCTTGCGTTCTTCGATGCCGCGGCGCCTATCGTCGATGCCTCCACGCTCGATATGGACGTGCTGTTCTCGCAGTCGCGCTACGAGGAGCAGGGGAGTGGCGACTATCTCAACGCTCCGCTCAACAAGGAGGAGTACGAGGTCTTTATCGAGGCGCTTACCACGGCCGACCGCGTGGTGCTCAAGGATTTTGAGGGCGGCGATCTGTTCCAGGCCTGCCAGCCTGCCGAGGAGGTTGCACGCACCGGCAAGGACGCCATTCGCTTTGGCGCCATGAAGCCCGTCGGCCTCACCGACCCGCGTACCGGACGTCGCCCCTGGGCGGCGATTCAGCTGCGTGCCGAGAACAAGGAGAAGACCGCCTATAACCTGGTGGGCTTCCAGACCAATCTGACCTTCGGCGAGCAGAAGCGCGTCTTTCGTATGGTGCCAGGCTTGGAGAACGCTGAGTTCTTCCGCTACGGTGTCATGCACCGCAATACCTTTGTCGACGCCCCGCACGTGCTCGATGGCACCTTTGCCGTGCCCGGTACCGGCGTGCGCCTGGCCGGTCAGATCACCGGCACCGAGGGGTACATGGAAGCCGTGGCGACCGGTCTGCTCGCCGCGCTCAACACCTATGCCGAGGCTATCGGTGCCGCGGGCGTCGAGTTGCCCCGCGTGGGCGCCCTGGGCGCGCTCGTGGGCTATGCGACCGATCCTGCCACCGTTGGCTACCAGCCCATGCATGTCAACTTTGGCCTGGTGCCGCCGCTCGAGGACGGTAAGCGTCGCAGCAAGCGCGACCGCTACCAGGCCTATGCGGACCGTGCGCTTGAGGCCCTTGATGCCTATCTGGCCACTCGCCCCGATCTGTTTGGAGGCGACCGGTCATAGCCTTTGACCTGTACGATGCCGTCGACTCGTTTATCGCCTATATCGCA
>URWS01000285.1 GCA_900551605.1 uncultured Collinsella sp.
TATGGCCCAGGGCTCGACTTTTACGGGTTCCAAGGGTGATTGCAAGGTCTATGACTCCGGCTGCGCTGCCGGAACCACCGACTACTACACCGGTTGGTAATCTTCCATAAGCAAAATGGGCACATGATGGGCGGGCGTCTTTACTGAGCCTTTGGGCACAACGTAGAGGCGTCCGTTTTTTGTGCGTGCTTGAGTTAACAGAGCGCTTACCGTGGCAGTACGCCGCGCATATGGGCGCGGGGCACACTAGTTCATGAGAAATAAGGTCTTTCTCGTGGAGGAAGTGGTCTTGTGAACGCTCGAGATATCGCCGTTGCCGCCGTTGCATTGACGCTTGGTTGCCTTGGTCCTACGGCCGCGCTCGTCGCGGGTATGCAGGGGTCTTGTGGGGCTGCCTCTATCGTGGTCGGCGCGCTGATCGCGGCCGCACTGCTGGGAAGTGCGGGTGTAGTCCTTTGTCGCGACGATGAGGACCAGGCGTCGGAGTCGCAGCTCTAACCGTTGTGAAGCTGATTTTTGGCCAAAGATGAAAAAGGAAGCCGCCGCGAGGGGAGTGCCCCTTGCGGCGGCTTTGCCATTGGATCTGTTGGCTGCAGTATGCCGAGCACTACCAGCTGCTTTCTATTTCGCGAATCCTCTGGTAGAGCCAATCGTTTTGCGGCACTTGGATATCGTGTTTGGCGGCCAGGCGGCAAATGGTGCCCGCGAACTCCTCGACTTCGGTTTTTCGTTGTGCGATGCGGTCCTGCGCCATCGAGGGCATACCGGCGGGGTCGATTCCCTCGATGAGGTGCACCATTTGCGTCAGGTCTGCCTCGGTCAGCTCAACGCCCTCGGCGTTGGCAACCGCAAGCGTCTCGCGCATGGCGGAGACAAAACAGCGGCGCTGCTCGGAGCCCGGCTCCGTGGCGCTTCCGTAGGTCCCGCCGTAGGCCATGCAGGTCTGGTTGATGCCGTCGTTGAGCATGAGTTTGGCCCACATGCGGTGCGCAATGTCGCTCTCGACGGTATGGGCGATGCCGCAGCGCGTATAGAGCTCGTCGATGGCGGTAACGGTTGCGGGCTTGGTGCCCGCTGCCGCGCCAAAGCGAATCTCGCCCGCATTGGTAAAGGTGAGCTCTCCGTTGAGGAACACGGCGTCCATGCCTTGGCAGATACCAAGAACGGTATGCTCCCAGCCAAAGCGTTCGGCAATCTTTTGCTCGCTCGTAATGCCGTTGCACAGCGAGGCGATGAGCGTGTTGGGTCCTACGACGCGCTCCATAGTCTTGAGTGCTTGGTCGAGACCGGTGGTCTTGACCGTCAGGATGACCAGATCGGCGGGTGTCGCCTCGCTGGCACGGACGGACGTGAGATCGCAGGGTTCGCCGTTGACGGTGAGCGCGTCGTTCGCATGACGCTCAAAACGAGCGTCATCCATGACGTATTCGACGGCGTCATTGCCGAGGGCCTTGGCAATCATGCTGCCGTAGAGCAGGCCGACGCCGCCCTTGCCGACAAAGGTGACCTTGTTGATCTGCATGTGAATCATCTCCTCACAAAAAGGCGCCCGCGTGCGGGGCGCCTGATGGATTGTATGCCGCCGGAGCATGTAGCGTGCACCGGAGGCTGAATTTAGAAGAACAAACGCATGGGAACTTATGCCGCGGGGCAGATGGCAAAAACGCGTGCGGGATATCCGACGCCATCGCGGACCTTGGGGAAGGTGCAGAAGATGACGGCACCCGTGGCGGGAAGCTCATCCAGATGGTCCATGACTTCGATCTGATAGCGGTCGACCGAGAGGATGTATTGCTCGCCGGGGTAGGGGTAGGCGTCCTCCCGCGTGGTCACGCTCGCCGGGTCGGTGTCGGCCGGCTCGTGGCCGATAGCGCCGATGTTGCGCTCTTCAACGAGCCACTTGATGGCGTCGAGGTCCCAGCCGGGGTAGTGGGGCTGGCCGTCCTCGTCCTTGTTTTCGAGGTCGGCGAGCTTGGACCAGTCGGAGCGGAAGGCAACAAAGGCGTCCTTGGGAATGCGACCGTGCTCATTCTCCCAGGCTTTGAGGTCCTCGATGGTCAGGATAAAGTCAGGATTTGCGACGCATTCCTTGTGCTTGTCGATCACGCAGAGCGGATGCATAAACTCGATGGGTTCAATCTCTCCAAGGGAACGACCCTCAACGTGGAAATGCCGCGGTGCGTCGACATGCGTGCCGTACTGCGAGGCGACCGAATACTGAAAGCAGCGCATAGGGGCGAGCATGTCCTCGGGCGTGTTTGGCAGATAGTCGAAGAGCTTGGTGGACTCAAACGGCTTAAAGCCAAACCAGTGCGGGGTGTCGCACGAGAGCGTGTGGGTGAGGTCGACCCAGCGATAATCGGTGCTTTTGAGCTGGGATGCGAGGTTCCAAAGGTCGAGCGCGGGCATGGGCGACTCCTTTCATCGGGCTTTTTGCTGATGTTAAAGCGGTGCCGTGACAGCTCGATTTCTGCTGCGTTACGATACGTTCTCGATTGCGATTCCACGATGTTTCGGCTGCGTGACCATTGTGTTTCGCCTTGTCGGGGCGCTGATGGCGAAGGGAGGGGCCGTGCAATACCGCGTTGACCCCAAAAGTGGTAACCGAATATCCGCTCTGGGTCTGGGCTGCATGAGGCTGTCTCTTATACACATCTGACGCTGCCGACGATCGCATAAGTGTAG
>URWS01000286.1 GCA_900551605.1 uncultured Collinsella sp.
TCTACACTTATGCGATCGTCGGCAGCGTCAGATGTGTATAAGAGACAGTAACGAGCCTCGACTTCGTCGGCATTGAGCCACTCGATGCCCGCATGCGCGGCGGCGGCGCGCACCTCATGCGCCACGACCACCCAAAGCGCCCTGTGCTCCTTGGCCGTCGGGCGCACCGTCAAGCTCAACCGCATACCCTCGTGGCCCATCACCAGGCGCGCCCCATCGCCCACGCGAGCGAGACGCTCGGAAACAAAAGCGGCGACATCCTGCTCGAGCGCAGCGTCACTCATGGTCGAGATCACAATGCCGCCGTGCTCGTCAATTGCCAGCGCCGATGTTCCGGCTGCGGACAATGCCTCGATCAGAATCTGCAGCTTGACATCGCTGTCCATGGTTCGCCCCATCTCAAGCCACAACCCTTATCCGTGGCTTGGCATCTAAGTGTTTCAAAATTGAACGATACTGTTCACCAAACACTATAGGGCCTGCGGCGCCTTCTTGCGAATATATGAATTGCCCCGCATCGCCATCCTGGCGGGGCGATAAGAGCTCTTCGGGACCTATCAACCTGCGGACAAGCCATACCCGCAAGAGCTCCTATCGCTCCACCGTGAGAATGCGCTCACCAGCAACCAGCACGCAAACAAGCTACTTCTCTACCAGATTCCCAGTACGTGTTGCATTCCCAAACTCATGCACGCAATGCCAATCCAGCAGCAAAAGCCCAATGCGATGGGCTTGCCGCCCTTTTTGACCAGCTCGACGATATCGGTATTAAAGCCAATAGCCGCCATGGCCATCACAATAAAGAATTTCGACAGCTCCTTGATGGGCGCCGTAAAGGACGCGGGAAGCTGAAGCACCGTGGTGATCACGCTCGCCAGCACAAAGAACAGCACGAACATGGGAAACGCGCGTTTAAGCGAGAACGTGCTTTTGGCGTCACCGCCGGCCTTGCGCGCCAGATGCATCTGCCAGCATGCGAGAACCAACGTGATGGGAATAATGGCCAGCGTCCTGGTGAGCTTGACCACTGTGGCGCTCTCGAGCACATTGGCGCCGGGGTGCATGCTGTCCCAGGCGCTCGCCGCAGCCGTTACGGACGAGGTGTCGTTGATGGCGGTACCGGCAAACAGGCCAAAGCCCTCGTTGGTCAGCCCGAGCATGCCGCCGAGCGTCGGAAACACGAGCGCCGCGATAACGTTAAACAGGAAGATGACCGAAATAGCCTGGGCAATCTCGCGATCGTCGGCATCGATGACGGGTGCGGTCGCAGCGATGGCAGAACCGCCGCAAATCGACGAACCCACACCCACAAGCGTCGCGATCTTGCCCGGCACGTTCATAACGCGGCAGAGCACAAAGGCGATGACAAGCGAGGTCGAGATTGTCGCCACGATAATCGGCAGCGACTGGGCGCCCTTGGACAGAATCTGGGAGAGGTTCATGCCAAAGCCAAGCAGGATAACCGCGTACTGCAAGACTTTTTTGGACGTATAGGTGACGCCGGCGGCGAGCTGTTCGCGACGATTCTTGGGAAAGACGAGCGCCAGGACCATGCCAAAGAGGATGGCGAATACCGGACCGCCGACAACCTCAACCTGTTTGCCGAGCAACGTCGCGGGAATGGCGATGGTCAGGCAGAACAAGACGCCTTTCCAGCGCTCGCGTACGATATTTGCCAGTTGCATATGGGATTCCTTCTTTCTATTTCACGTTTGCGACGGCTTATGATACGGCAACATTGAGCACAGCCTTGCGCAAACACAGACTAAGATGCCGCGATAGTTCTCAGGCAACAGCCGAATTACCCACCGCGGAGAGCTGATTCGCGGCATAATTAACAACTGACATATGAGTTTGATAGAACAGTTGCGAGGCGCTATGGAAGAATCGATGCACGTCGGCGAGCAGGAAACGAGCCTACAGGACCAGTCCTACCACACCATTCGACGCAAAATCGTCTACCTGGACTACAAGCCGGGCGAAAAGCTGGGCGTCAAGCAGCTTTGCGATGACCTGGACATGGGTCGCACGCCCGTGCGCGAGGCTTTGGTTCGCTTGGCGCAGGAAGGCCTGGTGCGCACCGTGCCCCAGAGCGGCACCTACGTCTCGCCCATCAACCTCACCCTTGCCGAGAGTGCCTGTTACATCCGCGAGCATCTGGAAAAGCAGGTGATTGTGGAGTGCTGTGCGCGCGCCACGTCGGCCGGCATCGAGCAGCTCGACCGCGCCATCGTGCTGCAGGAAAAGGCCATGGCCGAGGAGGATCGCATCGGCTTCTTTTTGAGCGACAACCTCATGCATCATATGATTTTTAGCATCGCATGTCGCAGCACCGTGTGGTCGTGGCTCGAAGAGACCAATGCCGACCTTGAGCGCTTCCGCTGGCTGCGCGCCGCCACGCAGGTTCTCGACAATCAGGACATCGTGAACGAGCACAAGCAGATTCGCCGCGCTATCGCCGGTCGCGACCCCATCGAAGCGAGCTTTTTGGTCAGCAAGCACCTGCACATGATGTTCCGCAACCAAACCGAGGTTCTGGACCAGTTCCCCGAGTACTTCGAGACCAGCAAGCTCCGCTAACCTGCCAAAAAGGGACAGGTTTATTTTGGCAGGTTTTATCTGGGCAAATCAAAACCACCCCTAAAAGGGGTGGTTTGCTCTTAGGGTATAACCCTTGGATT
>URWS01000287.1 GCA_900551605.1 uncultured Collinsella sp.
CTACACTTATGCGATCGTCGGCAGCGTCAGATGTGTATAAGAGACAGGGTCGAGAAGATGATCAGCTTTTTGTTCATTGTGCCGAGCTCCATGGGCGCCACCGTCAGCGCACTCACGGCGCAAAACGCCGGCGCGGGCAAGGGCGACCGCGCACGTCAGGTGCTCAAGGACGCCATGACCATCTCGGTAGTGTATGGCTGCCTGATCACGGTGCTGATGTGGCTGGTGGCACCGGCGTTTATTGGCTTTTTTGCCAAGGACCCCGCGGTGGTCGCGGCCGGTACCGGCTATATGCACAGCTACATTTTCGACGCAATCTTTGCCGGCATCCACATTTGCTTTAACGGCTTTTTCGCTGCGTATGGCAAGAGCTACATCGGCTTTGCGCACAACGTGCTGGCCGTGGCACTCATTCGCGTGCCCGGCGCCTGGCTGCTGTCGAACGCCTATTCCGATACATTGTTTCCCATGGGTATCGCCTCGCCGTGCGGATCGATTTTGTCGGCAGCCATCTGTGTTGTCGCGTTTACCGTGCTCAACCGCCGCGGAGCTTTTGACAAGCCGATGGCATAGCGGGGCGACGCAGTCCTAGCACCTCTCCCCTACTTTTTACCGAAAGGAGCGGTCCCATGACCGACTCGCCAACTGAACATACCGAGGGCCTGCTCCGCATTGGCGAGGTGGCGCGCTTGTTCAACCTGAGTGTGGGCACGTTGCGCCATTACGAGCAGATGGGATTGCTGGACCCGGCGCACATCGATTCGACGAGTGGATACCGCTACTACGGATCTCGGCAGCTCTCCACCCTCAACACCATCAGCCACCTGCGCGTTCTCGACTTGCCGCTCGCGCAAATCCGCGAGTTTGTGACCACGCGCGATGTGGACCTCATGCAGCGACAGCTGGCTCAGCAGCAGGAGCTCATCGAGCGCAAGCGCCGCGAGCTGGAGCGCGTGTCGCGCAAGATCGATAACCGACTTGCGCTGCTGCACGATGCCTTGAACACCGAGCTCGATACCATTTGCACAATCGATGCGCCCGAGCTTCGCTGTGCCGTGTTGCGCGAACGCGTCAACCCTACCGACGCCTATGCGCTGGAGTGGCAGATTCGTCAGCTGCAGAAAGGCCAGCACGAGACCTTTGTCTTTCTGGGCAACTTAGGCGTCGGGATTAGCGCCGAGCGCCTGGCCGCCGGCGACTTTGACGGCTACGACGAGGTCTTTCTGCTGCTGGATGGCACGGACGATTACCTGGGCGATGTCGAAGTACGTCCCGCCGCGCGGTGTCTGACGGTCAGCTTCCGCGGCACGCACGGTCAGGCGGCCCCGCGCTATGAGCGCTTACTCGATTACATGCACGAGCGCGACCTGTCCCCCGCCGGTCCCTCGCGCGAAATCGCCCCCATCGACGACATCATCAGCGACGACCCGGGGGCGTATGTGACGAGGATCGCGATACCGGTCCGCTAATCACTACCATTTATCGAGCAATTCCATCCATTTACCTTAATCCGAATTAGATTGTATTATGTAGCAAATAAAATGACAGCATATTGCCCCCCCATAGGCAGGAGAC
This sequence comes from uncultured Collinsella sp., assembly GCA_900551605.1. GTDB lineage: Bacteria > Actinomycetota > Coriobacteriia > Coriobacteriales > Coriobacteriaceae > Collinsella. Next base: position 1,576 of record URWS01000287.1, read on the forward strand.
ATTATGCCCAGAGTTCAATCACGTCGCTCGTTTCTTCTCGGCCTAGCCTCGATCATCGGCTTATCCACGTCACGCCCGACAAGAGTATTCGCTGCCGACTCAAACTCATCCGTCGCTTTTACATCAGACCTAGCACAAGACTACGCGCTTTCCCTGTTGCCCATCGTCGACGGATCCGCGAACTTAGAGATCGAGCAAATCGTTCCCGTATGCCAACAAATCGGCCTTATCTGTGGCTATGAAATCAGTGTCACAAGGGAAGGAAGCCCTTACGGTTATTTAGTACTTGACGCATCATATCCTGGGCTTCTGAAGGAGATAACCCTCGGCGATACCATTCTTCCGATTTCAGCTTCTCTATCAAACGCCATTTCAACTTATTCCGGCCAACAGGCCACAAACCCAACCGTACTAATTTCGTACAACGATATTGAATATGGAACTTTGGTGCCAGGAACTAGAGACTGTGTAACCAACTATAACAATATACGGTCTGTCCCGATTGTCACCGAAAAGGGTATAACACCTCAAAGCAATAACCCAACTTCATGGAATGCAGTCATTATCAATGAAGATGACTTGATGTTGCATTTCCAAATAGACGATTTAAACGGAATACCGTTCCGAGGAGTCTCGGAATCATTAGTTGAAGCCCGCACTAATAAGTATGCATGCGTCGTTTCTGCCTTGTACGCTGTATCAATGCATTACGGTCTCACCAGTTCAAACGCTAATCAATTTAATCCCGATTATTATAAAGAAATATGGAACGTCACTGGCACAACAACGTATAAGACCAATGATCAGGGCGTCGAGTACGGAAGCACGATCATCCCAGATGGAATTGTTCCGTTTAAAAGTCTTGCCGCTCAAAAGGGTAGAGCACTTAATACTCAATTTTTCGGTTATCAGCCTCAATTCGCTCAGTACAGAGCAACTATCGATCAAGGGAATATCGGCTTGTATCATATGTGGATCAACAGCCGAAACAGTGAAGGATCCGTCGAGCTATCAGGTCATACAGTCACGGTAACTGGCTATTTTACTGGGCATAATGGAAGCTCTGGCATCGAACTGCAGTGGCTCGAAGTATTCGACGGATG
>URWS01000288.1 GCA_900551605.1 uncultured Collinsella sp.
TTCGCCTTAGTCTCGTGGGCTCGGAGATGTGTATAAGAGACAGACTGTTCGGCGTGAGGTTGCGATTCCCGAGCTGGTGGATGAGGCTTCGGCCGAGGGCGGCGACTCGCTCGAGGTTGCCGTGGCACGCATGCGTGAGTTTAACGGGCGTCGCTACGATGGTGTGCTGGATGAGGACCCCGCGCGCCATGTGAATGCATTTTGGTATGGACTCAAAAAGCTCAGCCAGTATTGCGAGGCAGCCGTGCGTGTGGACGAGCGTGCCTGGGATTGCTTTATCGATAAGGTTCAGTATGCCTACGACGAGCCAGTGGGGCGTTTGGCTGCGCAGATGGACGACAAGCAGGTTGCGGCTTTTGTTGCTGCTGTGGATGAGCTTTGCGCTACTGAATAGGGTCCTGGTCTGGTAAGAGGTTTCACCATGAAGATCGACGTTGATGTAGACCAGCTGCGCGAGGGCCTGCTCGACCGCGCGGGGAGTGCAGCCGGCGTGGGCTTTCCGGCCGCCATGCTCGACGTAGTGGATATCGAGGACGAGTCGCCCCAAGAGCTCCTAGCCCGAGCCGAACGCGAAGGCCTCGACCTCCGCGACTTTGCCGTCGATGACGACTGCGGAGCGTCTGACGACTGGTGACCCCGGGTCAGTTCATCCTTTTCTTCCTGAGATATAAGAGAAATCCCTTTTTGAACGTCCTTCGGGTTCCAAAAAATAGCCGATCAGTCTTTGTATCTTCCTTGCTATCAAACTTGATAGCCGTTAGCTCGATCGTACAGATGTAGTCAGCAACTTGGAATAGCCGGTAGGCTCGTGGTGTGGCCTCTCGGTATACGATGACATCCCTTGCTAGAACGTACTCAAGCGCAGAATGAATGACCTCCGTTACAATCGGTTGGCCGTTGTCGTAGTAAATCTTAACGGTGTCGTATCGCTGGAAGAATTCCAGATGGTCGAAAAGTTCAACTGTGAGGTCTCGCCTCATTCTCTCCGCGAGACCGTTTTGATTGCCGGCGAATTCGCTCATTTGGTATTGCAGGCAGAGATAGCGTATGGGGAGATGCTGAATGAACGCGCGAAATGCGCTCAACATGTGCCTTCGCTGCTCCTTGGGAAGATCTTTGTAGTCGCCGTTTCCATTCAGTAGGGGTCCTGCATGAAAAGGCGTATTGGGAAGCGAGGACTGCGACAGGGCGCGCTCGTAGCGGTCAATGCGTTCAACGATTGCATCGTTTTGATCGTGAAAAACGAGGGTGACGAGGTAGTAGTTGGAGACGCCTCCGAGGTCGCCAGATTCGTCAACAAAGACGGAGAGTTCGCTCATGATGGGCCTCCATTTTTGCAAAAAAATGCCGGGGGTAAGACCCCGGCTCTTGGAGGCCCCTCTTTTGGAGGGAACCGTATTCTTTATACCATGAGATAAGGGGTGCTTTCAAGTAATATTATAATAAGCAAACATATGTTCGTCAAACTACCTGCGAAAAGTCCTTAGCCGTCCAGAGGTGGGTAGAGCGGCTCGTAAATTGCTGACGCAATGGGCCGGCGTTTTCCCGAGAAGTATTTAGTCTTGACTCGCATAAAAAATGCCGGGGGACATCCCCCGGCTCTTGGAGGTCCCTTTATTCGAGGGTACCGATTTCTTTATAGCATGAGATCGGACGGCTTTCAAATGGCGCCATGTGGATGGGATGGGATGGCGCGCCTGATAAAGCCCTCAATGAATGGCATCTAACTAGCGTTCGTGATATAAAGAAATCGGTCATCTCAAAAGAGAGGGCTTCCAAGTGCCGGGGACGTTTTCCCCGGCTTTTTTCATTTCGGTGTCAATTCAAATGTTTTTCAACCCATCCCCTCAATAACTTGCGGTGAAATAGGGACTGAAATGGCTGTTCAGAAGCCTATTCAATCCCTATTTCACCGCAACTTATGGGTGGGGATGGCTACGATGCTAGTGTGGCGATGACGGCTTCGTCGCCGGCGTATATTAGGGTGTTGCCGTCTGGGATGATCGTTTGGCCGTCGCGTTTGAGCATCACGACGATAAAGGGATGCTTGCCTTGCGGCACATCGCGAAGACGCTGGCCGGCCAGGCGACCGTGGGGGGTCACGGTGACCTCGCGCAGCGTAACCTCGGCACGCTCCTCAAACGTCGGGGCGGCCATTACCAGCAGGTCGCCTTCTTCGATCACTGTGCCGCCGTTGGGCAGCACCGGGTGCGCCCCGTCGCGCAGGACCAGGACGACGAGCATGTCCGTCGCGCTGCCAATGTCGGCAAGTGAGCGCCCGGCAAACGGATGTCCCGCACCCACCTTGAGTTTAACGAACGACATGCCGTCCTCGTCGCGGTAGTCGTTAAAGGTGCGGCGCACATCGCCTTCCGCATCGATCATGTCGAGCCTCTTCGCCACTGCCGGCAGCAGCGAGCCCTGAACCACAATGCTCGACACGGCAATCACAAACACCAGGTCAAACAGGTCGTGGCCACCGGGAACGCCGGCCACGACGGCAAAGAGGCTAAACACGACCGAAGCCGCGCCACGCAGACCCGCCCAGCTTACGAGCGCTACCTGGCGAGGGTTGGTCTTAAAGGGCGCCAACAGCATGCCCACGGCGATGGGGCGGCTCACGAAGAGCATAAACGCCATGAGCTGTCTCTTATACACATCTGACGCTGCCGACGA
>URWS01000289.1 GCA_900551605.1 uncultured Collinsella sp.
CTTAGTCTCGTGGGCTCGGAGATGTGTATAAGAGACAGTTCAAAAACCAAATAAATTGCCGGCATAACGTCTTCCTTACGTTTTGCTCGGCACGTCTAACGGAAGCAGCTCCCTAAATGCGGAGTCGCCTTCGCCCACGTCCACCAGGCACCAGCGCTTGTGACGGTCGATCTTTTTTACGTGGGCCTCTTGCCCCACAAGTGGGCCCTGCTCTATGTGCAGCACACCGTCTTCAATGCGCGCAACGCTGTTGCGCACCACGCCGTCGTCGTCGAGCACGCTGCGGTACCAGTCCTGCGCATCGTCCGGCATGGGCGCATAGGCCCGCTCCCTGCTGCCGGCGATGCGGCAGCCAAAGCTCAACTGAGCCAAAGCCCTATCGAGCGCTGCGGCATCGTGCGTGGCGACGAAGAAATATTCCTTGTACATGGGTTTGGTTTGGAGCGACCATGCGCCGTCCCGCTTAAACCAGAACTCCTTTTGCATCACAAAAGCGTCCTGCATAAGGTTGTGCGGGATTATGCAGCGGACCTTTTCGCAGATCTCGCGCTCTTTTCCATTGGGGGTGTGGACCAGATACCAGCGGACGCGGCCGTGCTGGCTGTTGGTGGTGGCGCCGTTAAATGCGCCCGGCAGCTGCTCTTGGCGCCGTGCCGTCTGTTCCATGTTCTCGCCCCCTCTTTTTGGCTTTGCGATGCACGCAAATGCAGGGGCGTTTAGAACAGGCTTCTCGCTCGCAGCTAGGCGCAGTCGCAAAAGTACAGGTTTTTGTATCTTTCGACAGACGACATTATACGAGCAATTAATCAGCGTTTGCCCAGATTACGCAAAATGTACTGCTAGTAGGTACATCTCCATACCCCTCTATAAAAACCTGTACCTTTTTGTGCAACAAAAAAAGCCGCTCAACCAGCGGCTTTTCTTATTTCGGCATGAAAAAGGCGACCGCCCTGTGTGGACGGTCGCCTTTGTTAATTGTTGTGAAGTTTGCCTTAGGCGCGAGTCTTGATCTCCTCGAGCACCTTGGCAACAAACTCGTCAACGCTCATCGGGACGGTCTCGTTGGAGCGGTCGCGGACGGAAATGTTGCCGGCCTCGACCTCCTTCTCGCCCAGGATGAGCATGTAGGGCACGCGGTCGATACTGCGGGCCTCGCGGATCTTGTAGCCGATCTTCTCGTCGCGGTCGTCGCAGACCACGCGAATGCCGGCCTGCTCCAGCTTGGCGCACACCTCGTGGGCGTAGTCGCGGCTCTTCTCAGATACGGGAAGCGCCTTGACCTGCACGGGAGCCAGCCAAGTGGGGAACTTGCCCGCAAAGTGCTCAATCAGAATACCAATGAAGCGCTCGATGGAGCCAAAGCACACGCGGTGCAGCATGATGGGGCGCTTCTTGGTGCCGTCGGCGTCCACGTACTCCAGGTCAAAGTTGAGCGGCATCTGGAAGTCGAGCTGGACGGTACCGCACTGCCAGGTACGGCCGAGCGAGTCCTCCAGGTGGAAGTCAATCTTGGGGCCGTAGAAGGCGCCGTCGCCCTCGTTGACCTCGTAGTCCATGTGCAGCTGCTCCAGAGCGGTGCGCAGACCCTCCTCAGCGCGAGCCCAGTCCTCGTCGGAACCCATGGAGTCCTCGGGGCGGGTGGAAAGCTCGACGTGGTACTTAAAGCCAAACTTCTGGTACACGGAGTCGATGAGGTTGACCACGCCCACGATCTCGTCGGTCAGCTGGTCGGGACGCACAAACAGGTGGGCGTCGTCCTGGTTAAAGCAGCGCACGCGGAACAGGCCGTGCAGGGCGCCGCGCAGCTCGTGGCGGTGCACCAAGCCAATCTCGCCGGCTCGAATGGGCAGCTCGCGATAGGAGTGCGGCTTGGAGGCGTACACCAGCACGCCGCCCGGGCAGTTCATGGGCTTAATGCAGTACTCCTCGTCGTCGATGACGGTGGAGTACATGTTGTCCTTGTAGTGGTCCCAGTGGCCCGAGGTCTTCCACAGCTGCTTGTTCATGATGAGCGGCGTGGAGATCTCCACATAGCCGGCCTTATGGTGAATCTCGCGCCAGTAGTCCAGTAGCGTGTTCTTAAGGATCATGCCGTTGGGCAGGAAGAACGGGAAGCCGGGGGCCTCGTCGCGCATCATAAAGAGGTCCATCTCGCGGCCGATCTTGCGGTGGTCGCGCTTCTTGGCCTCCTCCAGCATGTGCATGTGTTCGTCGAGCTCTTCTTTGGTAGCAAAGGCGACGCCGTTGATGCGGGTGAGCATCTTGTTGTCCTTGTCGCCCTTCCAGTAAGCGCCCGAGACGCCGGTGAGCTTAAAGGCCTTCAGAGCCTTGGTGTAGCAGATGTGGGGGCCGACGCACATGTCGATGTAGTCGCCCTGCTGGTAGAAGGTGATGCGGGCGTCGTCGTCCAGGTCGCCGATGTGCTCGACCTTGTACTTCTCGCCGCGCTCCTCCATAAGGGCGATGGCCTCGGCGCGGGGCTTCTCGAACACGGTGAACTTGAGGTTCTCCTTGACGATCTTCTTCATCTCGGCCTCGATCGCGGGGAAATCGTCCTCGCTGATCTTGACGCCCTCGGGCAGGTCAACGTCGTAGTAGAAGCCGTTGTCGGTCGCGGGACCGTAGGCAAAGTCGGCCTGGGGGTACAGGCGCTTGATGGCCTGCGCCATGATG
>URWS01000290.1 GCA_900551605.1 uncultured Collinsella sp.
TTCTACGCGGGCGTTCTGCACGAAGGGGACATCGACTGCGAGCTCGCGCGCGACCTGGCGACGGAATGCGTGGCCGAGCGCGCCTTCGAGCCGATCGGGGATAAAACCATAGCCCGCGCCAAAGAGCTCCTCGTCCACTGTGCGCGCCTTATTGTGTGCCCCGCCGCCTTCGGCACCATAAACGCCCGCAACGCAGAGCTCGTCGAGTTCGCACGCTCGCATGGTATCGAGGTCGTGCGAGCGTGCGAAGGCGCATCGGAGGATTCCCAATTAGAGTGGGAAGGATAAACTGGACTTTATTTTAAGGATCCTCAGGCTACAGCTCCTACGCCGGCGAGGTCTACAAGGCGCCGGAGAACCTCGTGAACAAGAATTTCCACGCCGACGAGCCCAACTAGGCCTAGTCCAAGCGAGATTCCAGACTCGACAGGCCGTTGAGAGTCAGGTCGTTGGCGACCTCAGAGACGCGCTCAATAGGAACCGAGCCGTCAGACAGCGCCCACGTGCGATAGATACCGATAATACCCGACAGCAAAAACGCCAGATAGTAGTCGAACATCTCGTCCTTGAGACCTTGGGGCAGCAGATCGCGCTCGGCAATCTCGTGCTCGAGCGGTGCACGAAGACGAGCCATAAAATCATCGAGCGGAATGTTCTCGATCAGCTGACGATTAAGCACGAGGTTGTTGCACAGCGCCTCGTTAACGGTTTTAAAGAAGGTCGCCGCCGCGCCAAGAGCGCGCTCGTTAGTGTCGCCGTCCATGGAAGCAAGCGTTTTCTCGACCGAGTCGACAATCATCTCCACAACATCGACGGCAATGGCATCGAGCAGGCCGTCAACCGTACCAAAGTGAACGTAAAAGGTCTTGCGGTCGACATTGGCCTCGCGCGCGATGGCACTCACCGTAATGTCTGCCAACGGCTTTTCCATGAGCAGGCGCTCGAAAGCAGAAAGGATGGCATTGCGGCTGCGAACGATGCGGCGGTCAAGACGCGGTTTGCTGGTTGCCATGGGCGTGTCCCTTCGATATGCGAGCATTCATCAACAGATGAGAGATAATCTACGTAAGAGGATTATCCCCCATACGGCACAAATATGCCCCGCGTCATGAAGAACGCACGACTGCCCTACTGCGACTTAGGATGCTTCTTCTTATTGAGTGCCGACGGAGATACGCGAATACCATCGCCTGTCTGACGCACATAGGCTTTATGAGCCGGCTTAGCGGCCCCAGAAGCCTTCTGAGCGTGCTTCTTGGGATCAACGGTAACAGCATTCGTGGGGTGCGGCTTCGCGGCCACAGAGGGTATCTGAGGCGTGCGGCCGAGCTTGCGCATCACGCGATCCCAGCGCGCATGGATGCTCTCGTTGTGGGCGCTCTTAAGTCCCAGCAGGGGCGCAGCCAAAATGGTCGGCGCAATAAACGTAATGAGGCGCCACAGCAGATAACCGGCGGTCGAAGCCGACCCAAAGAAATGACCCAGAAACAGCGCGAAGCCGCCCTCGGCACCGCCGGTACCACCGGGCAAGGGGACCGCAGAGCTCAGCAACTGGACAAAGGCGCTCGCGGCCATGACCGAGAAAAAGTCGACCTCGTGGTGACCAAAGGCAAGCATTAGGAAATACGGAACCAGATAGAAAAACGCGAGCTGCAGCATGGTGATAAACACGGTGAGCAGCATGGAAGAAAAATGTCCGGCTGAAAGCTTGAACTTCTCGGAGAAGGAGTAGATCTCGCCATCGACAAACGTGCGCCATCCCTCGATCTTAGTGGCCGAGACACCAATGCGCTCAAGCCAATTGATGATGCAGTGGGCGACGCGCGTGACGGTCTTAGGCATGAGCGCGACGGCGAAGATGCCAAGCAAGATGCAGCAGTGCCCACCAAAGCTAAAGACGCACAGCAGCGTCATGTCGCCATAGCGCTCGGCAAAAAACGGCATGCGAGCAAGCAGTAGGATAGCGCCCCAGGCAACGAGGCCAAACTGATACACGATAAAGCGCGTGAATTGCGTGGCTCCGGCCTCGCCGACATTTTGGCCCGCCTTGGTCAGGCGGTAGATCTGAGCAGGAGTCGAGCCCATCATCATAGGTGTGAGGTTGCCAAAGAAGATGCCGCTCGCCTCGACCGAAATGAGGTCGCGAATGCCGACGGGTGAATTGGGGTCGAGCCAGACAGCGATCGCATAGGCCACAATGCCAAAGAACAGATACATGAACATGCAAAGACACGCGACAAAGAGCCATGACGCCTGGACGCTCGACATAGCGGCCCAGAACTGCCCCATCTGCCCGGTTACCACCAGATAGACGATATAACCCACCAGCACGACGCCGATAAAGTTGGCGCCGCGGCGTGCGCTCTTATTGTCGTCTCCGCCCGAGGCCTCAACCTCGACCTGGGGCTTGGACGTATGCTGAGAGGACTCAGTCATGAGGCTCCTTCTAACAGTCAAATTATCTTGGATATTGTACCCGTAAGGGCCATAAGCAGAACGCAAAGCTATAAGGCAAATGGGAATAGCAGACAGGTCACGCACGGTAAGAAAAAACCCGGCCTTCTCTAGAAGACCGGGTATCTAAATCATGGTAGCCCGTACCAGATTCGAACTGGTGATCTCCGCCTTGAGAGGGCGGCGTCC
>URWS01000291.1 GCA_900551605.1 uncultured Collinsella sp.
GGATGGGCGCATGCTTGCCCCAAAAGGCGGGATCGCCCTGCCACAGATACTCGTTGCCGTTGAGGGCAAGGCTCGTGAGCTGGGCACCCATGGAATCGATGGCCGCGGTGAGGCCGCCGCGCTTGATGGTGGTGACGGTGGACATGCTACTTCCTCCAAAAGTAAACAACAGTGTCGAGGGCTATTGTCCCACTCTTGGGAGCAGTGCGGGGCGGCGGCGCAGTTATTGAGCGGCCACATAGAGATCGAACCCACCCTGTGGCGTGGAATCGACCGTATTGGGCGCCTGGGAGTTAAAGCTCACGGGCACCATGCGCTTTGAGGCGCGGAAGCGCGTACCATCGGTGGCGACGGGAGGTTCATCGACGGTGAGCTCATAGTCGCCGGGCTTGAGCTCGATGCCATCGCCGTCGGAGTTGATGTAGCTGTACTCGTCGACCGTCTGGCCCTTGAGCGTGCGGCCCACGATATGGATGAGCATCTGGCTGTCGCCGCGCGCGGTATCCCACGTCGCGCCGTCTTTGACCTCGACCGACACATGCACCGAGCGCGTACGGCTGAGCGACTGCTCGACGGACATCTCGGCCTTGGCGGCGTCTTTTCGCTGCTGCTCAACATGGCCCCAAACGTTGCCAATCACCGAGCACGCAATGACGCCGGCCATAAAGGCAATGAGGATAGGGCCAAGCGGAGAGCGGCGGCGCGCATCTTCCTCGCGAGCCAAGTCGGGGCGATGCGTGGGAGCTGGCGCCTGGGCGCCCTGTGCGGGCACGTCGAGGATGCTGAAGGACGCCGTGCTGCCGGGGTCGATGTTATGGCGCGGCTGCGGCGTCTTAGCCGGCGAGATCGACATATCGGCCGGCTGGCTCAGCGTGGCTGTGGCATCGGCCTTGGCCTCGTTGGCCTCTGCCTGGGCCCAAGCTTGCTCGAAGGTCAGGGGCTCGGCGGGGTCGGAAGCGGCATTATCGGATTCGGCCGTGGCGTCGCCGGCGGCCTCGACATCGGCGCCAGCCGCGCCCTCGGCATCAGCCCCATCGCTCGACCCATCACTCGTCAAAGGCTCGTCCCACTCCTCGTCCGGAGCCTCGCCTTCGCTATACCACCATTCAAAGTTATCGATATCCATACGGGGCGCCCCCTTTGGCCTCGCAAATACATATTTGCTAGCCTTATACCCCCAGATGGCACAGGCGCTCGCCCGCGCTGGACAGGAAAACCGTCCCAACACTCGGCGCTTTTCCTCGATTTCCAGATTTCCACCGATTGTTGGGACGGTTTGTAGCGCGGTAAAGAGGCTGCCCCCTTGCCGCTTTCTGATAGAGTTGCAGAGTCCCGAAACTCAGTCTTGCCCATTATTGGAGTTACCGCTTTGACGACCACATCCGCCCTTTCCCCCGCTCGCACCAAGCTTTGCCTGGCACTGCTTGTGTTGCTCGGCTTCTCGCTCGGCTGTTCTGAGTTCGTGGTCATTGGCATCGAGGGTGACTTGGCAGCAGAGCTTGGCATCTCTCTTGCTACCGCAGGACAGCTCATCAGCGTGTTCGCGCTCGTCTATGCCATCGCCACGCCGGCGCTCGCACTCGGTACGGGACGCTTCCGCCGGTATCAGCTACTCGTTTGCTATAGCATCATCTTTGTACTTGGCAACCTGGTCATGGCGCTGGCGCCCAACTTCCAGGTGCTGTTTGTCTCGCGCATCGTCCTGGGCTCCGTCTCGGGCGCGCTGCTGGCCGTGGGCGTGACGTACATCCCCGAGCTACTGTCGCCGCAGCAGACTTCGCTCGTTATCTCGATTGTGTACGGAGCATTCTCCGTGGCGATGGTCTTTGTGACCTCGATCGGCAAGTTCGTGGCCGACACGCTCGACTGGCACGTCGCCATGTACGGTACGCTCGCCTTTGCCGTTCTGACCTGCGGGGCGCTTGTGGCGTTTATGCCGCGCGCCGGCCAAACCGACGAGCCCGCCACCTTCCGCGAGCAGGCGGGCCTTTTGCGTGAACCGAGCATTATCACCGGCATGCTCATCTTCTTGTTTGGCGTGGGATCGGTCTATGTGTTCTACGGCTACGTGACGCCCTATCTTGAGCAGGTGCTGGGCATGGGCACGGTCGAGGCCAGCACCACGCTTATGGCCTACGGCGTGTTCTGCCTCGTCTCGAACATCTTGGGCGGATGGATCGATGCGCGCTTTGGCATGAAGGCACTGCTCGTAACGTTTGTGCTGCAGGCGGCCGCGTTGATCGGGCTTTTTATCGCCGGCTCCGCCATGCCCGTTGCGCTCGTCTTTGTCTTTAGTCTGGCGCTGTTGATGTATCTGTTCTCGGTCTCGTGCATCACGCACTTTATGGACGTGGCCCGCAGCCGTCACCCCAAATCGATGGTGCTCGCGAGCTCGGTGGAGCCCATGGCGTTTAACGTCGGCATCTCGTTTGGCACCGCGGTGGGCGGCGCCGTGGTAAGCGGAATTGGCATTGCCTACGTGGGCGCCGTTGGCGCCGCGTTCTCGCTCGTGGCCTGGGTACTCACGCTAGTGACGATCAAGCTCGCCCGCTGGGAGCGCAAGCGGGCAGCACAATCTTCGATGCAGGCATAGGGGCAAACATAGCCCAAGGTGGCGAGCGACCGGTGAAACCGTCCCATA